>NZ_JAUBUC010000085.1:0-15872 GCF_036705285.1 Microcoleus sp. B4-C1
TACAACAAACTACATTGAAATTTAGTCGGATTTAACTGTAGCATATTTTGGGTTCCAGTTAAGATGCGTTTACCCTGAGTCAAAAAGTGCGATCGCATCCAGCCACCCATTCAACTCTCCTCCCTTCATGTCCCCCCCTTCTTAAGGGGGGCGCCAGGGGGATCAGGCCTCAAAAATCACCCTCGATCGAACCCAACAACTCCCCACAAACCCCCTCAAAACTCTGCAACAACTCAACATTCGTAAACCTGACAACTTTCAATCCATACCCCTCTAAAATCCCGGTTCTTTCTGCATCATATAGTTTCCCTTGTTCCGTAAAATGACTCTCGCCATCAATCTCAATTACTAACAGTAAAGCCGCACAATAAAAATCTACAATAAAATTGTCGATCGCCCTTTTGGCATCGAAAGGGCGATCGCTCAGAAGAATCGGGCATTATTTCTCAGCGAGCAACATGATGAATAGATTCAATATATCGCTCAATTTCCTCCTCTGTGCAACTAATTCCATTCTGCAAAAGTTCATATTCACTGATATCTATCTCATCATTCCAAACCAGTGCATAACCACCAGGTTCAACTGTAAAATTTCTGAAAAACACAGGATTACTTAAGGTCATAAACATCGGATTCTCTAATAATTTAGAGATGTCGTATTTTTTAAATTCTAGATTGGTAAACTTAACCATCAATGTGCGATCGTCAATAGCTTTAGCAGAAACAATGCGTTCAGGTTTCATAAACAGATCGGAGTTATTTTAATGGTGGAAGTTTACTAAATTCTTGGCTATTCCACATATCCAGCAGTTCTTTCTGGTACAACGTAGCCCATTCTATTACCAGCTTTTGGGCCCGATTCGGTAAATCTCCTTCTATAATTTCTAAAGACTCAATACCGATCAAAGCGTTGTACTCACCGTAAACTGCGTGAAAATGAGGAGGTGGGTGATCCCCAAAGAAAATTTTGATGATTATTCCGTAAAATCGTGCAACTTCTGGCATAAAGGTTCTTTAAAGAATGATACGAGGACTATTATAGCCGAGCCAAGGAGACAATATTAGTTTATCCCAAACCATGTCTACTCGACAACTAGAGCGAGATCCCTTTTTGGCTGGGAAAGGTCGATCGCTCTTTTAGTATGGAAAGGTCGAGATCCCTTTATTTCTATTTCTCAATGCGCGGGCGATCGCCTTTTTCTATCGACCACAGTCAAGAGCGATTCCCTACGGGATAGCTTCGCTTCACACATTTTTGTAATAAAATACGATACAGTAGAAGTATTGTCCAACCCTTGCCCCCATCCGAGGTAACAATGCAAATCACCTTGAGCCAAGAGCAAACCCAAGTCCTTGAAGCTTTAGTAAAGCACGGTCAATATCCCTCCCTTGAAGAAGCAATTAACACAGCCTTGCTGTTATTAATCGATGATGTTACTTTATCCGATGACGGCAACAGCCCAAACTATTTAGCGTGGGTACAAGAAACAGGGAAGAAAATCGATATAGCACGAGAACAAGCACAACGGGGTGAGTTGCTCAATGCAGACGATGTATTAGCTCAACTTAGAGATAAAGTCAAAAAAGCCAGAGAATTAAGAGCATGAATCGCTTGCTTATTACGATCGAAGCGAGTCGAGATTTATCCGAAATTTCCGATTACTTTTTGGCGCAAAGTGTAGATGCGGGCGATCGCTTTGTGGAAGGATTTGGTAAAAAATGTCAGCAGATTGCACAGTTTCCATATTTGGGGCGATCGTATTCACAATTTTCTCCCAGTTTACGTGGTGTGCCATTGATGGGATACATCATTTTTTATCAAATAGTTGGTGATGGTATTGAGATTTGGCGCGTTATTAGTGGTTATCGTAACTTGCAGGATGTTTTCAATACTGATTGAGTAAAAGCAATACGATCGCTCTTGTGTCTGGGAAGGTCGATCGCTCTTTTTGGCATAGAAAGGTCGATCGCTCTTTTGGGAATGGAAAGGGATATTGAAAAATACTTAAACTACCTGATTGCCAATCAAGATTTTTTCCAGCAGACAACATCCACAATTTGCGGGATGGTGGAAATCGAACAGGTGGAATTGAACCGGGAGCAGCAAGAGAGGGAACGTCAGCGCGATCGCGAACAAATGAATTATACAAGCAAAAGGAACAAGAGCAGGAAGAGCGCGATCGAGAACAAATGGAAATCGACAGCAATAACGAAGACAAATAAACAAAAAACCGGGTTTCTGATCAAACCCGGCTACTAGGAGTACAAGCGATATTAACACTGCTCAAACCTCAATTCTTTAATAACTTCATCCCCATTTTCACTTTGTCCAAAATCGTCTTTTGTGAGACACAAGTAATCAGACAAAGCTTGCCGCAATTCAAAGTATCGCGGCGGACTTCTTGAGCTTTTTCGCCGTACCAAATCTCGCGGGCGCTGGCGTTTTTCACATTACCAATCACCGGATACTCATCGCACAATTTCACATCGCCGCGCGTATCAATCCAGTAATTTCGCAGTCCAACGCGACAAGGACGAGTTGAATCAGGAGCTTTTTCTTCGGCAAAGTGAGGAATCATCAATCGCAACACTTCATCGCTGTTCATAATTGGAGCGCCGTTCTTCTTCATTTCAATTAGCCGCTCGATTACTTGTGCAAATTCCTCCATGTCTTCTTTTTCAATCCACAATTCCTCGTAGGTTTCTGGCGTCCAGCGGTTGACCGGTTGGAAGTTCACCGTCGTCGCCCCAATTCCCTGAGCCCAGGTGACTATTTCCGGGAGGTGGCGGAAATTCAGTCGGTTCATTGTCGGTTTGACGTTGATCGGAAACAGGACGTTCTGTTTTTCTTGTTCTTCGCGCAGATAACCGATTCCTTTAGAAAGTCTGTCGAACAATCCCGGTTGACCCCGCAAATAATCGTGCAGTTCTGCATTCGGCCCGTCAACTGACATATTCACATTAAAAGGACGAGCAGCGACAGTTTTGGCTGCGTTTTCCCTGGTCATGCAATAGCCGTTGGTGGTGACGCCGGCGTGAATGCCATTTTTATTCGCAAAGGCCAGCAAGTCTAGAAAACCTTTTTTAATATAAGGTTCGCCGCCGCTAAAGTTGATGGAAAATTCGCCCACAAATTCTTTGACGCTCAAGAGGGCATTTTGCCATTCTTCGATCGTCATTTCGTCTTTATATTCTTTGAGTCGCCAATACTCGCACTGGCGGCATTTAACATTGCAGCGCTCGTTGACAATCCCGTAAAAAGTGACTGGGCTTGTCACGTCGTATCCTGTATTGATCCGCAGCGATTCGGCTACTGCACTCTTGGTGTGCTTGACGCCCAGTCTCGATAATGTTAAAGCATCCATGTCTTTTTTTCCTTACGTGTTGTTAGCTAGGTCAATTCCTCGATCCCTTTTTTGTGCGTATAATTACGCATTACTGATTACGTATTCCTTTTGAGTAGGTATGCCCCATCCTAAGTGTTCCGTTTGGGTATGGCTAGATGTTTGTCAAATATTTATAATATTAAGACTTGTAACATATTAGTAATTCTAATTAATGGGGCGAGATTTTCTGTGAAAAAATGAAGTTGGCTTAAAAATTGCCAAAGTATATGAGCTTAAGATTGACTTTGATTAATAATTGTAATTTGTGTTTAAAATTGGTTAAATAACTTAATATTTTGCCTCAGTAGAACTACTTACGTAAGCAGTATCAATAATTTATTGTTATAGTCAAATGAGCAGCCTGTACAGCAGCTAACTTCACACAAGCTTTACAATATGGGAATTTAAGTATTTACACGGCAAAAAATGGCGACAAACATGGGACGATATTTGCACGTACTGAAATTGTTCTGGGGTGCGGCGATCTCCGCGGAACTAGAATACCGAATCAACTTTGTCCTCGCGGCCATCAGCAGCCTCGGAAATCTTGCGGGCAGCTTGTTTGGGCTATTTTTGTTCTATCGTACTGGCTACACGTTTTCGGGTTGGAAATGGGAAGAGGCCTTAGTTGTACTCGGCATTTTCACGATTTTGCAGGGGTTTTCGTCAACGTTTCTAGCACCTAATCTCAGCCGTATTGTCGATCGAGTCCAGCAAGGTACTCTCGATTTCGTACTCCTCAAACCCATCAGTTCCCAATTCTGGCTATCTGCAAACACAGTTTCGCCTTGGGGAATCCCAGATTTAATCTTGGGCACCGTATTGTTGCTGTATGCTGCCAACAAATTGGGAGTAGCAATCGGCAACTATTTTTTAACAGCAATACCGCTGTTCTTCGGAACTATTACTCTTTACAGTATATGGTTTATGTTAGGGGCAACCAGCATTTGGTTTGTGAAAATTTACAATGTTACCGAAGTTCTCGAAGGATTGTTAGAAGCGGGTAGATTTCCCATGGCAGCTTATCCTGCTGCTTATCGATTTTTCTTCACTTTCGTAGTTCCCGTTGCCTTCTTGACGACTGTGCCAGCAGAAGCCATGCTGGGGAGAGGTGAAATCGTTTGGATCGCAGGGGCGGGAATATTGGCGATCGGGCTGTTATTGTTCTCCCGCTACTTCTGGCAATTTGCACTCCGCTTTTACACCAGCGCTTCCAGCTAGTTAAGTCGGTAGGTAAGCAGCAGCACATCTAGAGTGTCTATTAGGTTTGAGAGGGAGAGGATTTGACACGGGGGAATAGGGAATTGAAATATAAATTTTCCAGGCAAAACAGCTTATCTAAAAAATATTTGTTTCTATTTACTTAGATAGTTAAATAAATGTAAGATTTCAACTTATCCTGGAAATGTAAACTGGAACTAAACCACGCAAACGAAGGGAAACCAATGAAAAGAAAAAAACTGGGTAACAGTAATTTTACTATCAGCGCGATCGGTCTTGGAGGTATGCCAATGTCCTTAAGCGGCAGGCCGCCCGAAGATCAATCAATTGCGGTAATCCACCGCGCCCTCGATTTGGGTGTCACCCTTATTGACACCGCAGATTCCTACTGCCAAGATCAATCCGACAAACACCACAACGAGCACCTGATTGCCAAAGCTTTGGAACAGTATAGCGGAGATGTTAGGGCCGTTACTGTTGCCACTAAAGGCGGCTTAATGCGGCCTCAAGGTGCTTGGACGCGGAACGGCAACCCCCACCATTTACGCAAGACAATTCGCGAAAGTTTTGAAGCATTGGGGGGCAAGGAACCGATCGACCTTTGGCAATATCACTCACCCGATCCCGCTTATACCATCGAAGCAGCCCTAGCACCCGCAAAAGAAGCTGTAGAAGCAGGAATGATTCGATTTATTGGAGTGTCAAACTTTTCTGTAGAGCAGATCAAACGTGCCCGCGATACAGTAGAAATTGTCTCTGTTCAGAATCAATATAATCCTTGGCACAGACAGCCCGAATCAGACGGCGTTCTGGAATATTGCGAAACAGAAAAACTGACATTTTTTCCCTGGAGTCCTTTAGGAGGAAGCCGCCGCGCCACCAGCTTGCAAGATATGCCCGCGATCGCCAAATTAGCAGCAGAAAAAAACGTTTCAGTTTACTGTATAGTATTAGCTTGGTTGATGGCTCAATCGCCTTGCGTCGTTCCGATTCCCGGTGCGACCAAAGTATCGAGTATTGAAGACTCTGTGCAGGCGCTCGAAGTTAAATTGACTGACGAGGAATTGCAACAAATTGCCGTAAGTTAAGTATATCAGGGCAAAAAAACAATAGAACAGGCTTTCCGGCCTGTTCCACTAGAACTTTATTGTGGGGTGGGTTGGAAAACCCGCCCTTGAAAGTGAGATTTAATGAGTAAAGTTGACATTTTTTGAGGAATTGAGTTTAATGGAAGCTAATCAAGTGAATGCCGATCGAGACGTAGCAATTGAACATCAAAACGTACCTGTCGCCCATGAAGGACTGCACAACTTTTTATACAGTTCCGACTCAGAACACAACGCAGCAGCCGCTATTTCTGAATTAGAAAATGACGGCACGCAAGTAATGTCGATCGATACATGGCGCGATTTGGCAACTAACGCGAAAGTCGCCGGCGTTTACGCTGTAATGGATATTTCCCGCAATACTCAGTTTATCGGTTATTCGCGAAATATCCTGCTTTCAATCAACGGTCACATCGCCCAAAACGGCGTCGAAAATTGCGCTTTCCTGCGGGTGCAAACTTTCAAATTCCCGAAGCGGGAAGAAATGGAAAGTTTGCGGGATGCTTGGATAGCCGAACTCGGCAGCATTCCGCCTGGAAACGGTGCTGAAAGCGAAATGTGGGCGGCTACGGTAGGCCAAGCAGCGCGCGCTGCTATGTCTGCTGAGGAACAAAAAGCTTATGAGGAAAAGAAGCTGAAATTGCGGAAAGCAATGGCAGATTCCACTCTTACCAAAGAGTTAGAAACAGCCGCCAAAAGTGATGGCGAACAGGCTAAGGATTTGGAAGCGGCTGTTAACAATGATGATTGGAGTGCTGTGATTCACTCGCAAACCCAGGAAACAAAATCCGCCGAATAACATTCGCGAAAATACCCAGATTGGTAGGGGGGTTCGCCAAAGTTTATATCATCAAATAGCAGAATTAAGCAACCCGCCCCACCCATCCCAGATACCGACAAACCTGTTCCGCAATCAGAATTTATTGGTTGGGTGGGGCCGGGTTTATTAATATTTGGGAGGGAATTAAAAATTGTTGGTGAACCCGCCCCTACAAAATTAATGACTAACTTTTCGTTCAGTAACTAAAGTCAAACTTACCCATTCACCCCGCTCATCGTAACTGCGAATCATCCGAAACCGCAAGTCAGGTTCTACCAACCAACCAGCCTCGAAAAATATAGGTTTTCTGGATTCAATCTTGACAGGTAAAGTGCAAGAACCTCCGTCAGGAAGCAGCACAACTTGCACGGGCGAAGCACCTTCGTTAAAGTGCAGAACTGAACCGTCAATCCTGGCGCTAGAACTGATAACATTAGTATTACTGCCAAAAGTAATTTTCTGCTGTAGGCGATCGCTACTTTCTAAATGCAATTGCAGTTTGGTAGAATAAAAGTCAGGAGAACGCGAATCTGGATACATTGTCACGGCCTCGCCCTGCCACTCTCCCAGCAAATCGTCAACTGTTAAAGGCGGACGTTCGGGGACATTTTTATCAAGCTGCTTTTCCCTAATTAAGGTAAGTTTGGATAAATTGCCGTCGGTATTGTAGAGCTGAACGAAGCGCAACCGGCGATTATTGTAGATAAAACCAAACTCGGCACCGCACTCAGAATAAGGCGCGAGTTGAATAGTACCCTGAGAAAAAGCTCCCTTCTCAAAAAATAGGATATCTCGTCCCAAACTTTGATATTCTCGAACAAGTTCGCTGACTTCCGGTTCGCCGACACCGCTAGGATTTGGGGAAAACCGACGGAGTTTCAATCGCACTGTTTTGTTGTCATTGAAACCTTCAAGAGAAATAATGCTAGGAGTATCTTGAAGTACCTCTCCTCGCGGCGATAACTGGGTAAAAGAACCGTGCCATTCTCCCAAGTTTTGCAGAAAGTTTTCCCATTGTGATACCATATTTTTACCTGTGGATATATGTCTAAAAATAGAATTATAACTCTACTGACGGATTTTGGATTAAGCGATGTTTATGCAGGAGTGATGAAAGGTGCGATCGCCCAAATTAACCCGCACTTAAAAGTCATGGACATTACACACCAAATACCATCTCAAAATATTGCGGCCGCGAGGTTTTGTTTGATGACTGCTTTTGCTTATTTTCCGCCGGAAACCGTACACGTTGCTGTCGTCGATCCGGGTGTGGGAAGCAAGAGACGCGGGGTTGCGATTAAATGTGCTAATTGCTTTCTGGTGGGGCCCGATAACGGGTTGTTTAGCGGGGTATTGAGTCGGGAAAGCGCGAGATCATCTGTCGAACTCACCAACCCCAAATACTGGCGCACACCTCAACCCAGCAGCACTTTTCACGGTCGCGATATTTTTGCAGCAGTGGGCGCTCACTTGGCGAATGGGGTGGCTTTGGAAGAGTTGGGGGAGGATCTCGACCCTGCAAGTTTAGTGCAGTTAGAGATACCAAATTGTGCCGTTACCGCCACGGGTATAGAAGGCTGTGTTCAATATGTCGATCGCTTCGGCAATCTAATTACCAATATCCCCAATGATTCCATTATAGGCAACAATTGGTCAGTGACAATTAGCAATAGTTCTGATGCAACTCGCATCCCCAGCGGTAAAACCTACAGCGACAGCAAGCCTGGGGATTTAATTGCCATAACTGGTTCTGACGGTTGGCTAGAAATTGCCGTTAATGGCGGCAGCGCTCAATCAGTATTAAAATTGGAATGCGGAGCGATCGTGCAATTGCTTTTTGAAACTAACAATTAAAATCATCTCTTTCAGTCCCTCTCTGCTGGAAATTTGTTCGTGTAGAAGCGATTTCAAGAGACTGTTTTATATCTGAAATAAAATTTTGACTATTTAGCCAAGTTAAAAACAATAATTATTAACTTCAAAAAGTAGCCTATTTTGAGGTAAAATCAATCCTGATGCTTCCTCAGTTAACAATTGGTTGTATATTGTATCCGCTTGCCCCAAAAATTCTTGAGGCAAAAATCTAAATATTGATGCAGCAACATATTGTTTTTCTTTTTCAAAGCTAATCCAGTTTCTTGATAATTCTTCTGCTGCATGACCCGTAGTATTAGAACCAGAAAAAATATCTACTACCAAGTCTCCCGGTTCAGTAAGAAAATTTATAAAAAATGACGGTAATCTTTGGGGAAAACGTGCCGGATGCGCCTTAACATTAAACTCTTTGCACCAACGCAAGTATTGAGAATTACTTTCCGAATTAGAAATTTCTAGCAAATTAGATGGAATAGCACCTCCATTATCTTTGGCAAATCGATCGCTAATATTGTGACCGGAAGGACGTTCTTTGGGCGTGTAAAATTCATCAGCATTTTTCAAAAGTTTTTTCATTCTCTCAGAATACTCTACTTTGACTTTACTAATATTCGCTTGAGGCTGATTCGTTTTGGAAAGCCACCAAACAGTATTCACAGAATCTTTAGCCCGGATTTTCTTTTTATTCACCCACTCTATAGGAGATGGAAGTTTTGAAGGATTAAACCAGAAAAACTCTTGAGCAAGTTTAAATTCATATTCGTCACATAACCTAATAAGTACGCGGTAATTATACAGCGATCGTACAGGTATTCCTTTTTGATAAGCACCTCCAAGGTCTATAACAAAACTTCCAGTATCCTTGAGAACTCTTTTAATTTCAGGAGCAAAGCCCAGCAGCCAATCAACATATAAATCTTGATCTTCATTTCCATAACTCTTTTGGCGTTGCAATGCAAAAGGAGGGGATGTAATCACCAAATCTACAGAATTGCTAGCAAGACTATTCAGGAGATGAAGAGAATCTCCCAAATAAGATTGACCGTATTGGGTGGTGTAAATTGGGGCGGGCAAAATGTTACTCATGCTTAATTTAGATTAGTTTAAGGTACAACAGACACAGCCTACTGTCATTATATCAAAATACGTACTGAAAGTTCGACTAAATCCGTACTTTCAGTACGTTGTATAGTGTATAAATTCTTCGTACCATTCAAAAAGCGAACTTTCAGTTCGTTTTTATGAATTGTGAGGGGTATGAATTACAAAGAAGCCAGACAACAATTTGCGGCCAAGGTAAGTCAGTTACGCAGAGAAAAAAGGATGACACAGGACGAGTTAGCAGAACTCATAGACAAGACTACTGACTATATCAGCTTATTGGAACGCGGTGAAAGATCGCCATCCTTTGAAGTTATTTTTGATCTAGCTGAAGCGCTCGATGTACCCGCTACTTATTTAATCAGTTTTAGCCAAAGCGGCGAGAGTACAGCTCTCATTAGCACCCTGATAGCTGAACCAGTTTCTCCGTCAGTTGTGGAGCCTGTTGAAGAAGCTGTTACCACGGAAGCAGAACGCATTTCAGATGCTAAACGGCTAGAAAATGCTATGAAAAGCATCCAAGAATTGCAAAATCTGGCTAGTGAATATGGTATTGCGGATATTTTTCAAGATAACGGGGGAAAGACTTTACAGTTATTAATCCTTTTAGGGCTGCGGATCTCACCTGGACGTGAAGGAAACGATGCTATTGATGCTGAAGGAAAAGAATACGAACTTAAAACAATAAATATTGCTCTCAATAGAAGCGCTGGGGTCACTACTCACCATCATTTGAATGAAATTATACTTGACAAATATCGCAGAGTAGAAGCTTGGTATATTGGACTGTATGAAGGCATAATTCTCAAAGAGATTTATAAACTTACACCGGAAATGCTGGAACCTAAGTTTAAAGAATGGGAAGAAAAAGTGAGGCTAAGAAACGAGCCGCTAAACAATCCTAAAATTCCATTAAAATTAGTGAAAAAAGGGCAACTTGTCTACTCTCACAGTAAATAATAGTTGCCCGATAGTGTTTAAAGGGGATTAGGTTGTGTTTGTGTAGAAACGATAGGTTGCCTACAGGTAGAGACTTTTACCCTCAAGCTACCACGAAATTAACCAACTTTCCAGGCACCACAATTACCTTTTTAATCTCCTTACCTTCCAGGTGACGCTTGGCTAATTCCGACTCGCGAGCAAAGTTTTCCAAAGCAGCTTTATCAGCACCAGAAGGCACTTGAATTGTGCCGCGAGTTTTGCCCATAACTTGAATTACCAGCGTAATTTCATCGGTAATTAATGCAGAAGCATCCACACTCGGCCAAGTTTGCCTGTGTACCGATTCACTGTTACCAGTATTGTGCCACAATTCATCAGCAATATGCGGCGCAAAAGGCGCTAACAAGCGAATCAAAGTGTTAATTCCTTCTGCATAAATTGGCGAATCTTTACATTTAGCATCATTCAAAGCATTGCTGAGTTTCATCATTTCAGAAACAGCAGTATTGAACTGATAATCGCCCTCCAAATCTTCGCTCACTTCCTTAATTGCAGTGTGAATCGCCCGCCGCAAATCCTTCTCTGGTTTACTTAATACCTCTTTCTCCCCCCCTTGGGAAGGGGTGAAAGACGGGAGATTATCTTTCTCCCCCCCTTGGCAAGGGGGGGCTGGGGGGGGTGCACCAAACTCTGTAACCACGCGCCAAACGCGATTTAAAAAGCGAAATTGCCCTTCCACATCGGCATCGTCCCACTCCAAATCCTTCTCTGGCGGTGCTTTGAATAAAATAAACATCCGCGCCGTATCTACCCCATATTTGCCCATAACTTCCAAGGGGTCAACGCCATTGTATTTTGATTTGGACATCTTCTCATAGAAGACTTCCAAAGCTTCGCCAGTTTGAGGATCTTTTGGATTTGCGGGGTCTATATCTGCTGGGGGAACATATTTGCCACTAACGGGGTTTTTGTATGCCATTGCTTGCACCATGCCTTGAGTTAACAGGCGTTTAAATGGTTCGTCACAATCGATCAAACCCCGATCGCGCAAAACCTTGGTAAAGAACCGCGAATACAGTAAGTGCAAGATTGCGTGTTCGATGCCGCCCACATATTGGTCTACGGGCATCCAATCATTTGTCTTCGCGGTATCGAAGACTTGCTCTTGATTTTGAGCATCGGGATAGCGCAAGAAATACCACGATGAATCGATAAAAGTATCCATCGTGTCTGTTTCCCGCTTCGCCGGAGTGCCGCAACTCGGACAAGGAACGTTTACCCATTCTTCCATCTTTGCCAATGGCGAACCTTTGCCCGTAAATTCTACATTTTCTGGCAACAATACGGGTAAATCCGATGCGGGGACGGGGACTGTTCCGCAGGTGGGACAGTGAATTACGGGAATCGGAGCGCCCCAATAACGCTGTCTAGAAATTAGCCAATCTCTCAAACGATATTGCACTCGCGCTTTGCCGCAACCTGCATCTTCGGCAGCTTTAATAATTGCTGCTTTGCCTTTAATTGAATCCATGCCGTTGAAGCTTTCGGAATTAATCATAATTCCTGGTTCGGTGTAAGCTTCGGTCAATGGCAGCTCATCATCATCTACAATTACTACTTTAATTGGCAGTTGATATTGATTGGCAAATTTGAAATCTCGCGTGTCGTGGGCAGGTACTCCCATGACTGCGCCGGTGCCGTATTCGTAAAGTACATAGTCGGCTATCCAAATGGGAATTTCTTCGCCGCTGAAAGGATTGATTGCTTTGCCGCCTGTGGGGATGCCGCGCTTTGGTTTGTCTTCGGCTGTGCGATCGATCTCGCTTTGGGCGGCGACTTCTTTGATGAAGGTTTCTACGGCTGCTTTTCTGTCTGCGGTTGTCACGCGCTGAGTTAGTGGATGTTCCGGCGCTAAAACAACGTAACTGACGCCGTAAACTGTATCGGGACGTGTGGTGAAAACGGCGATTTTTTCATCCATTCCGACAATCGGAAATTCTAAGTAAGCGCCGACTGATTTGCCGATCCAGTTGGCTTGCATTAATTTGACTCTTTCTGGCCAATCTGGCAATTTGTCTAAGTCGTTTAATAACTGTTCGGCGTAATCGGTAATTTTGAGGAACCACTGCCGCAATAATTTGCGCTCGACTTTGGCACCGGAACGCCACGAACGACCTTCGTTATCTACTTGTTCGTTTGCTAAAACTGTTTGGTCTATAGGGTCCCAATTAACTGCGGCTTCTTTTTGATAAGCTAATCCGGCTTCTAAAAATTGCAAGAAAATCCATTGAGTCCACCGATAATAATCGGGAGAACAAGTTGTAACTTCTTTTGTCCAATCGAAAGAAATACCCAGGCGGCGAAATAAGCCTTTCATTTGGGCAATATTTTCATAAGTCCATTTTGCCGGGGGAATTCCGCGCTCGATAGCTGCATTTTCTGCGGGCAAACCAAAAGCGTCCCATCCCATCGGATTCAATACCCGATAACCTTGCATTCGCTTGAGTCTGGCAATTACATCGATGATTGTGTAGTTGCGGACGTGGCCCATGTGCAGGTTTCCCGACGGGTAGGGGAACATGGATAAGGCATAAAATTTAGGCTTTTGCGTATCTTCTGGCATCTGGTCTAAGTTTTGCTCAGCCCATGTCTGCTGCCATTTTTCTTCTATGGATTGGGGGTTATATCTTGAATCCACAACAATTTCTCCTTGTATAATTTACTAATGTTTGCTTGAATATTTTTGCACATTCAAGGGGCCTCGATTAGGATTTTTCTGAGCACCAAGGATTTTGGCTCGAATATCTGTATTATATATTGTAGTATAGGTAATTTGAGCTGGGGGGCGATCGACCAAATATCCCCGTTCGCCCTGAAAAAAGTAAATAACTGCTATCCCCAGAAACCCGATTTCTTTGACAAACCGGGTTTATTCTCCTAGTTCGAGCTTAGATGCTATCAGGATCGATGTTCAATTCGCGCAGTTTGGCTGCTAAACGTTCGGCTTTTTGAGCTTCTTGTTCGGCACGCTGCGAGGCTTCTTCGGCGCGCTGCGAGGCTTGTTCGGCACGCTGAAATTCTTGGTCGGCGCGCCGTCGCTCTAATAGCCGCTCTGCATTTATTTCGGAATAGGAAAGAAACTTTTCTCCATCAGGGCGATAGATTTCTAACCCTTCTTCTGGTAACTCAA
This sequence comes from Microcoleus sp. B4-C1, assembly GCF_036705285.1. Classification (NCBI taxonomy): domain Bacteria; kingdom Bacillati; phylum Cyanobacteriota; class Cyanophyceae; order Oscillatoriales; family Microcoleaceae; genus Microcoleus; species Microcoleus sp. B4-C1. Next base: position 13,642 of record NZ_JAUBUC010000085.1, read on the forward strand.
ACCGCACTCCCATTCTGGGACTTATCCATCCCTCCATCGGTTCAATTGGTTCTAAGATTCCTTCAATTCTTTGCCAACCTTCTAACTGATTTCTTTCTGGATCGTAAAGGTAATACTCCTCGACTCCATAACGATAGTAAAATGAAAGTTTCTTGTTCATTTTTGTGTTACTATCGTTGTGGGAGCGAATTTCAAAGACGACTTGGGGAGCAATATTATCTTCGCGAGATTGTATGTAGGAACGTCGCTCGCCTTTTGGTCTACCAAATATCACCATCGTATCCGGCGCTTGAGAAATATCTGGTCTACCTTCAACCGGATACCAAAGTAAATCGGCGGCTACAAACACGTTCGGGTCATCTTCAAACAGCGATTCGCAACCTTCTTTGATTGTGACAATTAATTTGTATTGAATTGTGCTGTCTGCCATTGGTTGACCGTCGCTGGATGGATAAATAATTTCTTCGGTTGTGACTTGCATAGTGGTTGTCTCCGAGAAGTATCTGAGCTTAATTATACTATTGTTTGAAGCAACTATTTTAGCCGAAAATGACATTGCCATTTCCCTACTGACCGACTATTCAAAATAGCGAGCAGCGGCGCTTCAAAGCTGCTTGCAAAAGAGTGTTGTACAGTTTTTCCTTAACAGTATAAGCGCCGAATCTTTCCAAGTGCGGGTTGTTCATTTGAGCGTCGAAAAGTAGATAAGATCGATCGCGCAATCTTTCCACCAACTTCACCATCGCCACCTTAGAACCCTCGGGAATTCGGTAAAACATCGACTCCCCAATAAACGCACCGCCGATCGACAATCCGAGAATACCGCCCGCCAATTCGTCCCCACACCAAGTCTCGAAGCTGTAAGCCCAACCGGCCTCATACAAACCCCAGTAAATCTGCTTGAGCTCCTTAGAAATCCAAGTCGTTTCGCGATCGGCACAACCCTCAACCACCGCCCCAAAATCGCGGTTCACAGCCACCGAAAATCGATTTTGATTGAGTTGGCGACGCAGCGATGTGGGATAGGTAAATCTTTCATCCAGGGGAATCAGCGCCCGCTGACGGCTCGAATACCACCCCAAACTTTCCTCGCCGTCATTTGCCATCAAGAAGTAGCCTTGCGCGTATCCTTGTATAATTGACGGTATATCATATTGCATATATTTATCAGTTGTCATTTGTCAGTTAACTTTTCAAAGTCAACATTAGCAATTAGGAATAATCATGTCTGAAACCATCGAACCTATTACCTTACCGCCCGCCAAAAACCCCGAACAAGAAGGCCAATGGCTCCAACAAACGCTGCTGGCATGGCTAGACTCCGAGTTTATCCCAGAAGCAGCCAACCAGCAAATAGCTAAAAGAGCTGCCCAAATCTATGTCCGCCAGCGCATGGAAGGCGAAAATGACGTGGGCAGCCTCGTAATTGCGATCGTCACCGAAATGCAGGCTTATGATTTTTCTAAAAGCTTCTACGGCGAATTTGCGATCGCCAATGCCGTCAGCGACTTGTTACTCGAAAGTCTCGGCATCGATAAATGCTGTGGCCAGTGAAGCAAGAAGGAGGAAAATTTAACTCATAAGTCTGAAACAAGAATCAACCCCAAACATAATCTTGCCGATTATTTATAAGTTTTTTTCCTTCTTCCTTCTTCCTTTTTCTTTAGAATAAATCTCCAGAAACACGACAATTTCAGAAAAACATCATCCGTGTATCCGTGTCATCATCCGTGTCGTGCCTTCCTTCTTTCTGCTACCAGCTAGACTTCACAACACCGGGCAAAAGACCTTCGTGAGCCATTTCTCGCATCATGTTGCGAGACAGTCCGAAGTCACGATAGTAACCTCTGGGCCGTCCAGTTGCCCAGCAGCGGTTCCGCAAGCGAGTCCGCGAACTGCTGCGGGGTAGCTGTTGTAGTTGGCGGTGAATCGCCATTTTGTCCATCTGATTGTTAGCTTGGTCAAACTGGTCTTTCAGGTCTTCCCGCTTGTCGGCGTACTTGTCTACGAGTCTCTGGCGCTTTTTCTCGCGCTCGACCATGCTCTTTTTAGCCATAATCTGTTGATATCCTTAGATTAATCACAATCTACTATTTTACTATATTTTGGTGATTTCGGATCGCTTTTATTTGAATTATTTCTTTTGTCAACAAGATTTTTAGCAACAGGCAAGATGCCTGTTCCACAATAACTCTACATTTTTAGCAACAGGCAAGATGCCTGTTCCACAA
>NZ_JAUBUC010000085.1:15972-26229 GCF_036705285.1 Microcoleus sp. B4-C1
ACAGGCAAGATGCCTGTTCCACAATAACTCTACATTTTTAGCAACAGGCAAGATGCCTGTTCCACAATAACTCTACACTTTTAGCAACAGGCAAGATGCCTGTTCCACAATAACTCTACATTTTTGTGGTACAGGCATCTTGCCTGTACTTAGCATTTGTGCAACACCTAATTATTAGCAGAAGGGTAAAAATCTGCAATAACTCAATTTTTTTGTGGTACAGGCATCTTGCCTGTAGTTAACATTGGTGGAAGACCTAACTATTAGCAGAAGGACACAAATCTGCAAGTTCGCAAATATTGCAAGCCGGATTTCTCGCATTACAAACTGCCCTGCCGTGATAAACCAACCGAATCGACCAATTTTCCCAATCCGGCTGCGGTAACAATATCATCAAATCCCGCTCGATCCTTATAGGATCGGTATGTTCGGTCAATCCCAACCGCTGACTCAAACGTTTGACGTGAGTGTCTACCGTCACCCCCATATTAATACCAAAAGCGTGAGCGAGAACGACATTAGCCGTTTTGCGGGCAACTCCGGGCAATTCTAGCAGCAGTTCCATCCGCTGCGGCACTTGATTGTTAAATTTATTGACGATCGCCTGACAAGCACCTTTAATATTTTTAGACTTATTCCGGTAGAAACCAGTCGATCGCACCAGACTTTCGAGTTCTTCTAAATCAGCATTTCCCAAAGCCACCGCATCGGGAAAACGCTCAAACAAAGCCGGCGTTACCAGATTTACTCGATCGTCCGTACACTGAGCCGAGAGAATCGTCGCCACCAGCAACTGCACGGGAGTTTCGTAGTTGAGAGTACAAGGAGCTTCTGGATAGAGGCGTTTGAGGCGAATCAGAATTTCGAGCGATCGTTGTTTTAAACTTAACTTTTTAGTCATTAGTCATTAGTCATTAGTCATTAGTCATTAGTCATTAGTTATTAGTCATTAGTTTTTAACTGGTTCCCAGGCACGACCGTGGAACCCATAACCAGAGGCTCGGCCTCGCTTGCGTAGGAAAAAAAGAAGATGGAAAAATAGGAAAATAGGAAAAAGGAAAACTAGACATAATTCTTCCTCCTTCCTTCATTTACTATTGCATGAAATTTCGCAAATCGAACCCAGCCAAATTAGCTGTATCGCGAATAATCAAGAAAACTCCCAAACCCAGCAACAACACCAAACCAGTCTGCATGACATTTTCCTGAATGCGGTTCGGCAGAGGCTTGCCCCGCAGTCCTTCTATTAACAGAAAAGCTAGCTGACCGCCGTCCAAAGCAGGTAAAGGCAAGATATTAATCACAGCCAAATTGATGCTAATTAGCACCGCATACTGAAACAAACTCGCAGCATCCGATTTGGCAATCCCTGCACCAATCGCCACAATCGCCACAGGCCCGGACAACTTGTCGGCAGTCTGGCTGAAATTGCTAAGTAACTGCCCGAAACCTTGAACCGTCAGCACCACAATCCGCTCAAATTCTTTGGCGGCCTTGCTAAACGCCTCTACAAATCCGGCCCTCTGCCGCACCACAGTGCCGTTAGAAGTTAGTTGCACGCCAATGCGACCTTTGCCGTCGGGCGACTCTTCAGGAGTTACTGTCACCACAAATTTTTGTTCTTGGCGCTGAATTTCCAACGCTAGGGGTTGGTTGGGATGATCTTGGATTGCTGCGACCAATAATTTGACTGCTTCGCCGGAAGCGCCCAATTCCTTGCCGTCAACAGACAGAACAACGTCGCCCGATCGAATTCCGGCTTGTTTCGCGGCAGAACTGACTTCTGCGGCGACTTCCGGGACTTTAACTCCCGGTAGGTAGTTCATTTCTGCAGCGCCGACAGTGCTCAATTGCACCACCAGCAGGAAATAAGCAAAAATTAAGTTGGCAATTACCCCTGCACTAATGACGATCGCCCGATCGAGCACGGGGCGATTTTTGAGCAAATTCGGGTCATTTGGGGGAATTGTACTGTCGGGATCGTCGTCCGGGAAACCCACGAAACCTCCCAGGGGAAAGGCGCGGAGGGCGTATTCAGTTTCCGGGCCTTGGTACTTCCAGAGGATTGGCCCGAAACCGATGGAGAAGCGGTTGACATGGATGTGTTGAAGTCTCGCCGCCAAGAAGTGGCCGAGTTCGTGAACGACAATCAAGATACCTAAAACTGCGATCGCTGCCAAAACTGACATGAAGGATTCCACTAACACTTTTACTGGACTTTGATTTATTTTAATATCTTTTTAATATCGGTGGCTTCGGAGGGACAATTTTCAGTCAAACTGGAAGGTGGTGTTTTTGTCGGAAGTCCCGGCTGCTGCGATCGACCCGACGCTGCCAAACCGATCGCGCGATCGTACCTGAGTTTACCTCTAAAACCAATTCCCATTACCAATTCCCTATTACAAATTCCCCATTAGCAATTCCCAGTTACCAATTCCCGATTATGAAAGACACTTCTTTGAATATTATCGCTATTTCTATCTTTGCCATCACCGTTTCAATATTGTTGGGCCCCCTATTCAACTTGCCAGAAGCCGTACCTGCGATCGCCACTTTTTGCCTGTTGGGGCTAGCCACCCTCGACAGTTTCCAGTGGCAAGGTCAAGGCGGTACTATTTTATTAGATTGGCTGGGAGGAACTTCCAAACAAAAGCGCGATCGTATCCTTCACCACGAAGCCGGACACTTCCTAGTCGCGCACCTGTTGGGAATTCCCGTAACCAGCTACGCCCTCAACGCTTGGGAAGCATTTAAACAAGGTCAAACAGCCCAAGGCGGCGTCCGATTTGAAGACGAGCAATTAGCATCTCAACTCCAAAGTGGCACTCTTTCCGCCCAACTTTTAGACCAATATTGTACCGTGTGGATGGCCGGAATAGTCGCCGAAAAATTTGTTTACGGCAGCGCACAAGGAGGAGCAGAAGACCGCACCAAAATTAGTGCAATTTTAACACAACTGCGCCGTCCAATTTCCGAAATTCAACTCAAACAAAACTGGGGTTTGCTGCGAGCAAAAAACCTGATCGAAAGCCACAAATCAGCTTACGAAGCCCTAGTAGCAGCCATGGAAAAAAGAGCAAGTGTTGCCGAATGCTACGCCATAATCCAGCAAAATTTATAGGAAAAAAATTACGCACTTTTGCCTTATAAACCCGGTTTATCTCTAGATTTCTCACAAAGACAGGACTTACGCACCGCCTCAATATATAGTGTTTTGTAGGGGCAAACCCCCCGTGGTTGCCCCCATACCTGGAATGATGGCGTAAGTCCTAAAATACAAAAAATTTGCGTAGAAACCGAGTTTAAGAGCGTATTATAGGGATTAAAAATTAATGTCAGAACCAAATATTTTCCCAACAACACTGCAAACAGCAAACCCAAATACAGAAAAATTGTTGTGGCTGTTTGGTTTGCGGATCGACCCTGGCACCGAAATACCAAATCTATATACTCTAATTGTCTATGGAGAACAAGAGCCGCCCTTAGTAGCCGGCGGTCAACTTGTATTTTTTACCCGTCCAGAACTAGCGATTAACGCTCTCCAATTGTGCAATATCGATGTCAGCAAACTGGGAAAGCCACCCACACAAATAGACGCTATTTGCGACATTGCAGAAACGCTATACTTGCTCGATGCCGAAGATTTTGACGAGTCAGCTACTATCCTCAACTGTTTGAACGCGCTTTTCGATTTAGTGAAAGCTACTTTAATACCGATGCCAACTGAATACAAGCGCATACTTTATGATTTTGCAGACCATTTGAATATTGAGGAAGAGTTTGCAAGTTTTTTAGATGCAGAAGATATTCAGCGCTCGGAAATTGTCAATGCCATTTTGTGGTGTGTGGGAGCAATTACAGCTAAATCGAGATTGTTGACCTAGCAATTTAATACAAAACTAGAATGTGCATCGATAATAGATAATATCGCCAAAGGAAATTGTGCCATGACTGTAACAGATGTACGCTTGTGGACTGTAGCCGAATACCGCCGCATGACCGAAACTGGCATTCTCAATCCCGATGAACGAGTCGAATTAATTGACGGGCAAATTATTTCAATGAGTGCAAAAAATCCTCCCCACGCAGCAACTAATCTCTGTGCAGCCGACTATCTGAGAAATCTGCTGGCAGGACTTGCTTTAATTCGCATTCAAGACCCGATCGCTCTAAGTTATAATTCAGAACCAGAACCCGATATTGCTGTAGTGCAAATCGACCCTCGGCTGTACCAAGATTTTCATCCCGCACCAGACAATATTTTCTTATTAATAGAAATAGCTGATACGACTTTAGAAACAGACCGCCAGCGGAAAGCACCGGCTTATGCTAAGGCGGGAATTAGTGATTATTGGATACTTGATGTTAACACGCGGCAAGTCTATGTTTTTCGCGAACCGGGCGAGGCAAACTACCAACAAGAAACAGTATTTAATGAAGATGATGTTTTGTCAATGCCGGCCTTTCCAGAAATAGAAGTTCAGATTTCGCAACTGTTTCCTTAAGTCTGTGGGCGGCGGGTTTATCGATATCTTTAGCTACGGATCGATATTTCGGCTAAAACCATCCCCTTGTATGGTGCGTAGCTGCTACGGTATCTACGGGTATTGTGTATATTGATATCGCTCGAATTACCACAACGTTGTAGGGGCGGGTTCACAAACCATACATAACAATGACCGACAATTCATATAAACCCGCCCCCACCCCACCGTAAATCTAAACGTACATTTGGCTTGTTTGTTGGGTGGGGCGGGTTTTTGAAATTGTTTTTTTTGGGGCGATTATTGTTGGTGAACCCGCCCCTACAAATCTATCAATTACCCATTACCAATTACCAATTCTTCAGAATAATCCCGATCGCTACAAAAAACTTAGTATTAGGGCGTAGCGCGAGTTATACTCCTACTGGAAAGACTGTGACTGCCAAAAAATCTCGACATCAAAGTTTATGAGCAACACTTCCGGGCTTCGACCTGCAGCCGACAACCCCAAAACACAAAAACTCAGCCTCTCAACAAAATTAGCTTACGGTGCCGGCGACCTCGGCCCGGCAATTACCGCTAATGTTTTGGCATTTTACCTCCTAGTTTTCTTTACCAATGTTGCTGGTTTACCTGCCGGCTTAGCCAGTAATATTTTGGTAGTTGGCAAGATTTGGGATGCTATAAATGACCCGATTGTGGGGGTTTTGAGCGATCGCACTTCTCATCCTTGGGGCCGCCGATATCCTTGGATAATATATGGTGGCATTCCCTTCGGCATATTCTTCTTATTGCAGTGGATTGTACCTAGCACGGATCACACAGTGTTATTTTGGTACTATGTTGCAATCAGTATTTTGTTCAACACCGCCTACACGGCTGTCAATCTTCCCTACACTGCCCTGACTCCAGAACTTACTCAAGACTACAACGAACGCACTAGCCTTAATAGTTTTCGGTTTGCTTTCTCCATTGGCGGCAGCATCTTTTCATTAATCTTAGCTCTAATTATCTTTCGTGTATTTGAAAAAGACCCGAATCAACAATATTTAGTATTAGGTGCAATCTGTGCAGTTATCTCTGTCTTGCCTTTGTACTGGTGCGTTTTGGGAACTCGCAAGCACGTCGCCGCCCAACTATTAGAAAACGCAGAACTCGATAATTCTACATCCTTGCCACTGAAAGAACAGTTGCAGATTGCATTTAGCAATCGCCCTTTTTTGTACGTCATTGGAATTTATCTTTTTTCTTGGCTGGGAGTGCAGTTGACTGCTACTATTATTCCCTACTTTGTTGTTAACTGGATGCAACAGCCACAGTACGTTTTTAGCTTGGTGGCGATCGCCGTTCAAGGCACTGCATTAATCATGCTATTTGTTTGGAGTAAAGTCAGCGAGAGATACGGCAAAAAAGCCGTATATTTTATGGGCATGAGTTTGTGGATTATTGCCCAAGCTGGACTGTTTTTCCTGCAACCAGGACAAGTATTGCAAATGTACATATTAGCAGTCATGGCAGGTATCGGAGTTTCCACGGCTTATCTAATACCTTGGTCGATGATACCGGATGTGATCGAACTCGACGAACTGCAAACAGGAGAAAGACGCGAAGGGGTTTTCTATTCGTTTATGGTACTGCTGCAAAAAATCGGATTAGCAGGGGGTTTGTGGTTGGTAGGTCAAGCATTAGAAGGAGCTGGATTTCTATCTACAGTTCCGGGACAGCCTGCACCCGTACAGCCAGAGTCTGCACTGTTTGCGATTCGAGTTGCGATCGGGCCGCTCCCCACAATTGCTTTAATTGCTGGGATGATTCTCACATACTTTTATCCCATAACCCGCGAAGTTCATGCAGAAATATTGTTGAAGCTGCGAGAAAGAAAAGCAGAAAATCAGTAAGCGCTAATAACCAATAGTTGGTAATTCGTAAAATCGAAAAATAACAACTACCGATAGCTAATCCGGGCCATATTAATAGCAATCCTCCCATCCTATGCAAACTATTTTTTTCTTGAACAATGTGTCATCTTCTTATGGCATCGGTTAATTTAAAAAAAACGTTGCGCGTTTCCTGAAAGGATTGCTATAGCTTGCTCGGAGGGCGAATAAAAGCGATAGTTTTAGTAATAGCCCCGGAACGCAGAAACCTAGTTTTTTTTACGAAAATACATAAATCGCGCCGCGCCATCCGCCCCAGTAGAAAAACCCCGAATGCTTGAGTTGTTCTAAATGTCGATCGAGCTTGAGAACACAAATTATTAAATTTTATGTCGCTCGCGCACTATCGAAATGAGTTTGCGATATAATTACCACGGTAAAATAAGTATATACACTTAATCATTCATCTAACTCCTCAAAAAGTTTATAATTAAAAGAAGAAACAGATTTTTTTCGGAAATTGATTCGATTAGTTGCCGTTCCCAAAAATCTGCCGAATGTGGCTAATTATATCTACAGGGGAAATGCAACACTTTTTAGCCGCTCAGTTAGCGCGTAAGTTAACAAGTGCTTTTGTCGTTGACTCCGAACCGAAAAATGGCATAGAGGACAAACCAATACCAGCGCAAGCGGCGGCTGAGGTGTTACGGTCAATTGTAAAAGTTTGGTAAAGTTATGGAACCCGCTGTCGCGAAGCTGAGCAACACCTGAAAAAGTTGGCTTCGTCGCCCGGAAACCCTAAATACAAGCACAACGCAGCCGAGCCAAATGCAGTCTGATCTAACTCTCCAGCAGTTGTAAAAGAACTTTTACCGCCGGCATAGCATAAGGATTTAGTGATTTTTGTATACTATGTGAAAGTAGTGAGAACTATTAGAAGGAAGTGGGATCGACCAACCAATAATTTCGTGTGATATCCTTAAGCCAATGCTCAAAGTATCAACCTGAAGGCTCGCAGAAGAAAGCTGATTTTACCCACAAAATATCAAAGAGGTCAACATGGAAAGAGAACAGGACGCTCATATCGTACCCATTAGCAACCAGAGCCGACAGGTGCAGCAATTTTCCGTTGACGAGGGAGAAGATTTAAGCGCGCAGCCTCAGAAAGGATTGAATGTAAAGCCGTTGTTGAGGACTGTTCAGCGAAAAGCCCTAATCATTATTGGGATTATAGGTCTAGTAGTCGGCGGAGTTGTTTATCAGATCAAGGGAGCCAAGAAAACATATCAAGGCGATTTTCGGATGCTAGTGGAACCCGTGACAACGGAGGCAAGAATTGCTGACCCCTCTGCCCTAGCCAATCGCAGCGAGGGGGGAGGAGTACCTAGTAGAGATTTTTTTAGTTTGGACTACGCAACTCAACTTCAAATTCTCCAGAGTCCTCAGATGCTGTCAGCTATTGTTAAACAAGTCCAAAAACGATATCCAAAATTCACTGAGAAAATGCTTCAAAAAGAATTAGTCGTTTTGCGGCTCGGAGAAGATCAGATGACGATGACTAAAATTTTGGAAGTTCGCTTCATGGGGAATGAGCCTGAATTTGTTGAGTTCGTTTTACAAGAAACTAAAAAGAAATATTTAAAGTACAGTCTTGATGAACGCAAGACTCGGATTGGTGAAGGTGTTAAATTTATTGAAGACCAGCTTCCGGGACTCAATAAGCGCGTAAACGACCTGAAATCGGAGTTACAGGTGATACAGCAGGAGCAACAGATTACCAATCCTCAAGAACAAGGCGCGCAATTAATCCAGCAAGTTCGTGCCGTAGAAACTTTAGAGTTAGAAACTCAAAGGCTACTGCAAGAACAGAAAACGCTGTACGCTAACTTGCAAAAACAATTAGATTTTACACCAAATGAAGCTATTGCTGCTTCAGCTTTAAGCGAAGAACCTCAATATAAAGAGTTGCTGACCAAGGTTAAGGAAGTAGAAGGTCAGATTGCTGTAGAAACAGCTCGTTTTAAATCTGCTAACCCTATAGTGGAAGCTTTAGAGCGCAAGCGGGCAAATTTAGTAGCTTTGCTCAATCAGCAAACTGATAGAATTTTGGGGCAAAATTTAGTCGGTACCCAAGCCAATTCTAAAGTTCAGAATTTTCAAAATTCTATTCGCATAGGCTTGATTAAACAATTGGTTGATACTGCTAACCAAGTTGAGGTCTTAGAAGCTCGCCGTCAGGCAATCAGCCAAACTAAAAACAATTTAAACAGGCAAGCAACAGAATTTCCCACCATAGCCCGCCGCTACAACGAACTGCAACAGCAATTAGAAGTAGCCGCCCGCACCCGCGATCAACTTCTAAGCCAGCGGGAAACTCTGCGCGTCCAAGCAGCTCAAAGCCAAGTACCTTGGGAAATAATTTCTGAACCACGGATACCGCTAGATGAGAAGGGCAACCTGATGCCAGTTCCATCGAAAGCTAAAAACAAATTAGTGATGGCAGTTGTTGGAGCGCTAGTTTTGGGTCTGGGAGCTGCTATCCTCATTGAAAAAATCCGCAATATTTTCTACTGTGCTGATGACGTGAAAGATGCGGTTGATGTGCCTTTATTGGGAGCAATTCCTCTGGACAAAAATGCTAGAAAATTGCCGCCTTCTATTGCTAATGCCTATGCTTATATTGAAGGAAAAGAGGGTAATAAGAAAATTGCTGCGGAATTTATAGAAGCTTTTGACTCTCTTTATACTAATATCCGCTTTCTTTCTTCAAATCGAACGATTAGCTCTGTGGCAATTGGTTCGGCTACAGTTGGCGAAGGCAAATCTACCGTTGCTTTAAACTTAGCTCACGTGGCAGCGCTGGCGGGTCAGCGAGTGCTGTTAGTAGACGCGAATTTGCATTCCCCCAGCCTGCACTTGCTGTTGGAAGTGCCTAATGTCAAGGGATTGAGCAACTTGCTAGACCATAAAAACGAACCCAATGAAATTATCCAACGATCGCATCTAGCAGATAATCTTTTTGTATTAACTGCTGGTATCCCGAATCCTGGTACTGCCAGACGGCTGGCATCATCTCAGATGCAGTATTTAATGGAAGAACTTCAGGCAAAATTTGACTTAGTTATCTACGATACGCCGCCGCTCGCTGACAGTAAAGATACGAATTTTTTAGCAGCGCGCACCGATGGCATACTGATGGTTGTAGCAATTCGCCAGGTTCCCTTTTCTGTAGTCAAAAAAGTTTTCAGTCAATTAGAAAATTTTGGCATACCATGCTTGGGCACAGTTGCGAATCATGCCCCTAAACGCAAGAAGTATCCAGCATCGAGAGCATCAGTTGTTGAAGATAAAAGTGAATATTTGAATTTGACACCAGCACCGTCTCGTATCCGCAAACTAGCTCCCAAAAAAGAGTGAAACCCAACAAAAAAGACCCCCAAAAAAAGGATACCAGCCCTCGACATGAGTCAATCGATTTTAGATTTTAGATTTTAGATTTTAGATTGACTTGCGCGAGATAAATGCTCTTTCTTGAGGATTTTTGATTTTCGATTTGGGATTGATTCCACGGATAAATCACGTGGCGGATACCACCTTTGAAATTCGTGGTCATGGAACTCCCAAAATTTTAGATTCTTGTTCAATCTCCCAGATTCGTCTGTGGAGTAAATCGAAAATCAAAAATCCTTGGACTGAGCGCGACTTGAAGCTCGCGCTCGCCCAACCTCTTAGGCCGAAGTCTCAAATCTCAAATCTCAAATCTCAAATCTCAAATCTCAAATTGACTGAGTGCGGACTAATTTCCATCGGGGTTGGTAGCATTGGTGACAAGTTAAGGAAAAAAGGAAATTGTCAAGGGTAGTATTTGCATGGGTCTGGGATCGTGGGAAACTTAT
>NZ_JAUBUC010000086.1:0-26126 GCF_036705285.1 Microcoleus sp. B4-C1
GGAATTTTAAAGTCCCAAAAGCCTTTCGACCCCAATTATTTACTCGCTACCCCTTGACAGTTCAAGACAGTATCTACGGAATTTTGAATTATCGGATATCGCACTTGCTCATCTACATAACCCATAATTTTCTGTATCCTATTTTCCCACGAGAATTGCTTGACAAAATCCATCGTTTCTGCATAACCTTCGGTTTTCCTCGGATATTTGGTTAAACAATCTCGAATGCTTTGCGCGAACTGGTGCGGGTTATCCGGTTCGCACCAAGTTGCTGCTATATTTCCCGATTTAAATTCCATTAAAGATGCAATCTCCGTCGCTACAATCGGGGTTCCCGATGCCATGTAATCAAAGAATTTTAAAGGAGATGTGAACGTCGCGGCCTCTGTCAAACAGTGCGGGTGAGTCAAAACATCGGCTGCTTGCAGCAAGCTAGCTAGTTGATTTTGCGGCAGGTAGCCGAGAAATTTAATGTTGTTAACTTGCTTGGATTTGGCTAATTGCTGGTAGGCTGTTACTTGGGATGAATCACCGCCCGCGATCGCAAATTGAACCAGTGGCAATTCCTTAGCCACATCCACCAACATATCAACACCTTTAAACGGGTAAAGTCCCCCTGCATAAACTGCTAAATGCTGTCTGTCATCTTCTAATAATTGGTGTCGCCAATTCTGGGCTGCTTCTGTTTGTCTCGCGAGAAACAAATGGTTAAAACCGTTGTGCAGTGTAATTACTTTTTCCGGCGGCATTCCATTCTTAATCATGCTGTCTCGGACAGTATGGGCAACAGTTACGGAAATTTGAAACAGAGGATTGCGGACAATTTCTGATTCAAATTGCTTGTTTTCATGGTGATGCTGTTCATAGATAGCGGGAATTCCGTTTTTAATTGCTGCTTTGACAAAGTTCCAGTCGCGGGTGTGGACAATTTTAGTGGATTTAAGCAGGTGAATCGGTAAGTAGTATTTTGATACTATTGTACTGGAACTCGTCCACTTGCTGTCCCAAAGGTCGATCGGCCACGGCATCGGTAAATCTGCTACTTTTAATTTATCTTGAATATTGTAGATTTTGGCAAGTTTGTTATCTGGTTTCCTGGGTTGAAAAGGAAAAAGCAAATCAACCGGATTCAAAGCACTCCAGCCTTTGCGGAGGTATACCAAAACTGCTGGATAACCGAGGTTTGCTGCGGCATTGGCAGAGTGGGCAACTTGAACTAAGCTCGCTACATTGGGTTGTGGCAAGGTATTTCTGGTAAAAAATACATAATATTTGGACATGGTAATTGGTAGTTAGTAAGTGGTAATTAGTAATTGTTGACTGTTGACTAATGACTAATGACTAATGACTACTTTTTAACAGCCTGACGCTTAATAGTATTTTCTATAAATTCTAAAGTAGTGAAAATATTGGCAGCAGAGTGAAATGATTCTCTGATTAACTCGTCTCTTTCTTCGGGAGAGTCTACCATTTCATCTACTAGCATTTTGAGGTAAGCTATCATGGGAGTCAGGCGAGTGCGAATTTCGTAAGAACCTCTAATTAGAGCTTCATCGCGAGCGGTTTCTTCGGCAAATTGCACTGAATACAAGCGAGTGTAGTATCCTCCTTTTGCTAGCAATTCTTCGTGGGAGCCCATTTCTACTACTTGTCCGCGATCGATCACGGCGATTTTGTTGGCTTTTTGGACTGTGGAGAGGCGGTGGGCGATTACCAACGTTGTGCGATCGCAACTCAATTTCTCGATCGCCGCTTGCACGTACCTTTCCGAAACCGTATCCAGCGAACTCGTTGCCTCATCTAAAATTAAGATTTCCGGGTTTTGCAGCAGGGCTCTAGCAATTGAAATTCTCTGACGCTGCCCTCCCGATAAAATCACGCCCCGATCGCCAATTTGAGTATCCAACCCCTCCGGCAACAGTTGGATAAACTCATAAGCATTCGCTCCCTTCGCCGCTTCCACAATTTCTTCCTCAGTCGCTTGAGGCCTAGCGTAAGCAATATTTTCGCGCACTGAAGCATTAAACAAAAACGTATCTTGGCTAACAATACCCATCGCTTGTCTGAGACTTTTCAGCTCAAATTCGCGCAAATCCCTGCCATCGATCGAGATATGACCTTCAGTAGGATCGTAAAATCTCGGCAGTAAATCTGCCAAAGTTGACTTGCCAGAACCCGAAGTTCCTACCAAAGCCAAAGTAGTGCCGTGAGGTAGAAATAAATCAATTCCTTGCAAAACTAAATTTTTGTGGTTAGGATAACTAAAAGATATTTTATTAAAATGAATTCCCGATCGCAAATGAGTGTAAGGCACAGAACCGTTCAGCATAAATGGCTTGTCCTCGCAGCTCAAAAAATCATTAACCACCTCTACACTAGCCGACGTATTAGCAAATTGACTGCGCCCGCTATTCAACTGTGAAATTAAAGGAATTAACCTAAAAAGTACCAATAAGTAGGTTAATAAAATTGTAGCAATAGACTCTATCTCATTCGCAAATATGGTGCGACCTATAAATACAATCAAAATTATAACTATCAAATTAACAACTTCGTTAATTGGGGCGATCGCCGCATAATTTACCTGAGCCTGAAAATCCGCTTGTTCTCGCCTTTGAATTAAATACTTGATCCGCTGATACTCCCTTTCCTCGTTCCCAGTTGACTTGACCAGCCGAATCCCCGTAATGGTTTCCAGCACCCTAACCGAATAATCTTTCGACATTTCAGAAAGCAGGTGGCCAAAATGCTTGGAACGGTTAATAATATATTGATTTGCCCAAGCAACTAACGCCAGCAAAACTGTAGCTGTCACCGTCAGTTTCCACGAAATAGAAAGTAGCAGGCCCACAAACACCAAAACCGTGATTGACGTAGTAAACATTCCGATGGCCGTACCAACTGCACTAGCAGTCCGACCAATCTCTCCGCCCAATCTATTAATTAAATCGCCGACTTTAGTTTTAGAGTAAAAATCTAAATCTACTTCTAACAACAACCGCAAACCTGCTTCTCGTAAATCAAAAGTCAAAGATCGCGTCAAAGAAGTAGCTACTAAAGTATTGATATAACTCGCAACATTTTTAAAAAAAATTGCCAGCACAACCGCCCCGGTCATCAACATTAAACGCTGATTTTCGGGCATTCCCTCAAAGGGATACATCAAAGTTTTAATTAGAGATGGAGCGCCGCGCAGCTCGATAGCGTGATCTAAAAAACTTAAAAGCACTGGTACAATCAGAGTAGTGCTGATACCGTTGAATAAAGCGCCAGAAAAGCCCAGCATCACAGTTAAGAGAATCCTGCCGGGATATCGTCTGGCAAATTTTAGGAGTAGCTTATTGGCAGACATGAAGCATTCCCAGCTAAACAGTACGGCATCTCAAAATATTCTTTAATAACAGCCAGTTTTTCTTCCTCCCGTGAGTCGGTTTAAAATAACATTTACATACCTGCGATTATATCTGAAAGTATCGGTTTCATTGCTTGAATACTATATTTTTTCACACATCTTTCCCGAGCTTTCATTCCTTGTAAATTAGCCGCTGTCAAATGTTGAAATATCCATTGAATTTTTTGTGAAATTTGAGCGGGAGAACTCGGATCGACTAAATAACCCGTTCCTCCTAAAATTGCTGGAATATCCCCCACTCGCGTAGATAAAACAGGCTTAGCCATTGCCATACCATCTGTCAGCTTGAGCGGAAACTGAGCCACGGCTGTGAGAGTTTCTCGCTGAGGAACAACGACAACATGAGCCGCCGCTACAACCGACGGCATTGTCTCCACCGGAAACCTTGGCAGTTTAATAATCCAACGCCCCCATTGTTTCACAAGTTTATCATCATAATCATCATAAGGACTCCCACCGACGATCGCTAATTTTAAATCGGGCTCATTTAACTGTTCGAGGGCCATCAAAACATCCTCAACACCTTTGTGAGGTCGCGGTGCCCCCGGAAACATCAGAACTCTATACCCGGACAAGCCGTAACGCTGTCTGCTCAATTCAGGATTGTATTTAGCAGGGTCGAACATTGCAGTATCCTTACCATTAGGCAAATATACACCACCAAAACGCTCTTGTAAAAACTCAGTATCAACGGTGACTGCATCCGCACGGTGAATGAGACCTTCCATCCACTTGAGATAGAGGGGATGATCTGGTTCTCTCAATTGACCGTTATGTTTAAAAATATCTCGATAAAGTTGTTTGAAAGATGGACGGTATTTCCATTCATCTCCGCCGTACCAGCTCATTTCCCAGTCGTCTATATCTAAAATTATAGAGTGGCGAGTCGCCAGTTTTTTTAGCAGTGATAATCCAAAGCTTGTAGGTTTAGGTTTAACTGCATAAATAATATCCCCATCTATTTTTTTCCAAAGTTTTTGAGCATCCCTTAAAAACCCCGGATAATTTTTCCCCGGTATCGCACATACCGGGATATCTCTGGGAGGAGTAGCATACAATTCCGTGCCAAACTGAAATCCCACAACTTCTACATCACATTTAAGCTCTATCAAGACTTGAGCTAATAAAAAAGCACGAATTGCACCTCCTCCTGACAAATCGCTCACTACTAATGAAACTTTCACTGAGTATTTTGTTTAAAACATTTGTTTAATTTTCCTGCTTAACCGAGCTTTTGTCAAGGCGATGGGGACTCACGCACTCCCGACCAAAGCAACCGGGTTTTTAACCAGGGCAAAGGGCAGCAACGCGTCTTTTGGTAAAAAAAACACAATAATGAACCCAAGACTGTTATTCAAGCCAGCAATAATTCTTCTAGGTAAATTTTCGGATATGTTGAGGCTAATTTTTTTTGTTTGGGCAAAACTTTGTTGCTTTTGATGCAGTTTGCCAACAAACTTTAATTATTTTAAACGCCAGGGATTGTTAAGTTGATTTGGTAAAAATATTTTAGCTGTGCGATCGACTATTCTAGTAAAGAGCGATCGCGTCACGTTCTTTGCGTACTGAGGGCGGTAAGGATAAGTGCAGTGCATTACTTTAATCGGTTTGTCGATCGTATAAACATCTTTCCACTTATCCAAGTAGTTGTAAACCGGGGACAAAGTTGTCATTTTCGGTTTCACCGATTCAACAGCCGCCGCAAAAGCGCCCTGGTCTTTCAACAGTAGCACATTTTGATGGGCAACTACCATATCGAAATATTTCTTAAAGTTTGTGAACAATTCGTGAGTTTTACTACTTTTCGTAAAAGCGATAAATCCGCCATTGTATTGAATGCTATTTTCATTTAGCGGCAACCCGACAGACTGCAAAGTTGACAGAATATCCTGCTTAACTCTTAATAAATTTGCCGCTTTAGCAATCGCAGGCTGCACATCTTCCGTCACCAACAAATCCACCCCATCAAGAAAATCAAACACCTCATCTATTGGCGACAGCAAACAAATATCACAATCCATATAAATAGTTTTCTCAAACAGAGATTCCCCGTACAAAGCCAGCTTAGCTAGCCGCGACGCCAAAACAGGATTTTCATTAGAGGGTGCAGGTTTCAATATGACATTTCCAAACACCTGAAGTAAAGGATATAAAAATTGAGGAACTCTATCTATTAAAATAATAATTGGTTCCCGGTGAAACTTCCTAACAGACGCCAGAAAATGAACGCAATCCTGGAAAGAGTAAAGACCGGTTAAAATAGTGATAAATCCCTTAACTGCTAATTTATTTGAATTCATTAATTTACTTATTGATTTACTTATTCCCCTCAGTGTGTCCACTCCCAAAAGCTCTCACTCCAGTCATCTCGTTCGTGAAAAATTCCTTGCCATTCATAAAAATGTACAAAATCTTTCAGGTTAATTGTTTTATTGACATTGCGGATCATATAAAGAGGTTTATCTCCATAAAAAGAAGCCCACATAGTATAACTGCTAGGCGGCCCGACAACATAGTCGCATTCAGCCAAAGCATACATATCTTCAATTAAATGACTGCTGCCAAATCCACAGTTAAAACTCTCAAATAAACTCGGATTTTGCGAAAGATTAGAACAAATCAAAAACTTGATTTTTTTTCCTTCAAATAGCCTTACCACAGAATTCATGACTTCTAAATATTGCTCATTTTTGTAAAAGTATCTCCCCTGTTGATGCTGAGCATAATCTCCTTGACGGATGTGAATTCCAACGAGCAGATCCGAGTTATTTTTTAAATTCAATATCAAACGCTCTACATTGATTCTATATCGCTCTAATGGTGCAAAGTATGCTCTAATCGGGTCGGCGTACTTGTGTAACTTGGGGATATCTTCTACAAACCAGCCATCTCGAAACAGCCAGCCTTGAAAACAAACAATTGAACCGTGCTTGATTTGTTCGATATCCTGATATTTTAGCCAACTAAAAGGTTCTTTTCGGGTTATTTCTTGCGTTTTTAATATTTTTTTGTTGCTTAAATACTTAATAAAATTATAATATTTACTTCTGACAAACTTGTTGCCTGGTGCGGTAAAATATGGAGGAGGATAACAACACAAAAAATCCCCTGCGGTTCCCACAAAGAATCCTGCATATTCGTCAAAAGCCGGATTGAGAACAGTCAAATTATGCTCGATCGCCCAAGCAATGAAATTAGCAAAAAGCAGCAGTCGGTTGCCGAGTTGTCCCGATTTAGCAGATATTATTAGCATATTGTATTTTTGGGGCGGGCGGGACGCCCAACCCCTACTCCCCACAAGAATTCAATCAAACTTTGCTGTAATGGTAAGGTGCGACATAAGCACGCTACAGACTAAGAGTTGTGGCGTTTTTGGTGCCACTGCCAAGCATGGGAGATAATGTTCTTAATGTCGGGATACTCTGGAGACCAACCCAATGTTTCGATCGCCTTTTTGCTGCTACCAACTAAAGCAGGCGGGTCTCCTGGACGCCGATCGCACTCAACAGCCTTAATCTCTTTTCCCGTCACTTGGCGAGCCGTTTCTATCACCTCTTTCACCGAAAACCCGCCCCCATTGCCCAAATTAAAGAAATCAGATTTGCCACCATTTAGCAAATATTCTAATCCTAAAATGTGAGCAGATGCCAAATCGTTAACGTGAATGTAATCCCGGATGCAAGTACCGTCAGGAGTATCGTAATCCGTGCCAAAAATCGCGATCGAATCTCGTTTACCCAAAGCCGCGAACAACACCAGCGGGATCAGGTGAGTTTCTGGATTGTGATCCTCTCCTAACAACCCGTTCGGGTCAGCCCCAGCCGCGTTAAAATAGCGGAAACAAACAGACTTGAAATCATACGCAGCGTCAAAATCCGACAAAATCCGTTCTACCATTAACTTAGTAGCACCGTAGGGATTGATCGGGTTTTGTGGGTGGTCTTCTGTGAGCGGGATTTTCTGCGGTACACCGTAAGTCGCGCAAGTAGAAGAAAACACAAATTTCTTCACGTCAGCAGCGATCATTGCTTCCAAAAGCGTAATAGTGCCGATGACATTGTTGCGATAATATTTAGCTGGGTCGGTAACAGATTCGCCCACGTAAGCGTAAGCCGAAAAGTGCATTACCGCATCAATCTTGTGCGTAGCAAACAAGTTATCGAGAAGAGTGCGATCGTTCGTATCGCCAACTACTAACTCCACCTGCAAAGCCTGATCTACTAAATCTCTGTGACCGTAAACTAAATTATCCAAAATCACCACACCATAACCGGCGTTTTTCAGCGCTAATACTGCGTGAGAGCCAATATATCCAGCTCCGCCCGTCACCAAAATAGTTGGTTTTTCTGCACTCATTTTATTCTGCCTGTTTTTGTAGCTGGGATTGCCAAGAGCCTTGTTAATTTGAGACTTCCACATCTGACGCTTTCACACTCCGCGTGAGCCGGAGAATTCAAGCGAAATATATAGGCTTTGCTGTGCCCGACGGGACGATCGCACTCCTAAAAAACGCTTTTTATACTCCAGATAGATGCTGACTGTGCAAGTCTTTGTTTTCAATCGATAAACTTGAGGCGACCAATTTGGATATAATCAAATATCCGATTGATTTGATGTCGATCCTCTTCTGAAATTTTATCATCTGACAGGATAGCCGAAGTCAAAACTAAGTGTTCCCTGCGAGTGATCTTCCCAGAGGCTACAATCCGATCGACTTTTTGAGAAATTGTTAAGTTTGATTTGTTGTGAGATGTTCGCATTTATTCGATCGCTTGTATGCTAAAATAGTTAAAGCCGATTGCAGTTCATGACCCAAAAATGGTGCGTACTCGACCGCAAATCAATTTGCTCAACAGCATAAATAACGTATTAGAGTTTTACTTCCAGGTTTACTTCCCAAGATAGATATGCGGACTTAATAAATCTGCAATCAGCCTTCGGATAGCGTTCAGAGTAACTTAATTATATAATATTTTTCCGAGAGAGGCACTTTTCTATGCAGGTTTATCGGCTTCCGGTACTGTCCGACAATTACATTTTCTTGCTGCACGACCCCGATCGCCACACCGCAGCAGTCGTCGATCCAGCACGATCGCAGCCAGTATTAGAGCAACTGCGATCGCTCGGAGCCGAATTAACCGCAATTTTCATTACCCACCACCACAGCGACCACGTAGGCGGCAATCAGGAACTGATCGATCGCTTTCCCCAAATTAAAGTTTATGGTGGCGCAGAAGATAGAGGCAGAATACCCGGACAGCAAGTGTTTTTACAAGCGGGCGATCGAGTTTCTTTCGCCAACAGAACCGCCGAAGTCTTCTTCCTACCCGGCCACACAAAAGCTCACATCGCCTACTATTTCCCCCCCAGCAACCCCAGCGAAACCGGCGAATTGTTTTGCGGCGACACCTTATTTGCCGGCGGCTGCGGCAGGCTCAAAGAAGGCACTCCCGCCCAAATGTTAGCCTCTCTGCGGCAACTGCGAAACTTGCCCGATAGTACGAGAGTCTGGTGCGCCCACGAATACACGCTGAACAACCTGCAATTTGCCTTGAGTGTGGATGGCGACAATCCCGATTTACAGCAGCGCTTCGCCCAAGTCAAGGAAGCGCGCAGTCGATCGCAACCTACAATACCATCATCGATCGGCATCGAAAAAAGCACAAACCCATTTTTGCGCTGGGATTTTCCCAACCTCCAATCAGCCACCAACACCTCCGATCCAGTGCAAACCTTCGCTCGATTGCGCGGCATGAAAGACCAATTTTGACCCCCTCGCATCCAGGATACCCGCCACGTGATTCATCTCGCGCAAGTCAATGCTTCAATTCTAAAATCTAAAATCTAAAATCTAAAATTGATTGACCTTAACGTTTTTGTTTCTTCAGGTAACTCTTAAACTTGGTTGTCGGTTCCCTCAACCACTGGCCAAATGCTCTGTATTTTATCTTAAATCTCGACAGCCAATTAAAATTCTTGGGAATTTTTTCCACTTCGTCCTTAAACGGTGTCTGAGACAACATATCGAGCCATAATTGATTGGGGGTTGAGCTTTCCCACGGTTTCGGTCTTGACATAAAGTGCATCACTTTACTTGACATATCATCAGTCTTGTGGTTGTTCCAGATTTGGTCTAATTGCTTCCACCTTCCCGCTAAAACAGAATTTAATGCACCCTGATCGTGATCCCCCCAAAGGTTTAATCGAGCGTTTTCCATCAACTTTTCGGACAGTTGCTCTTCCTCCCAAAGCTTCATGTTGTAAACTAAAACACCCGTATTGAAATAAGGGTTTCGATCTTGAGAATTGTTCGTATTTCCCCAGACATTGGGTGCGGCTGCTATCGGCATTGTTTGAAGATCGAGGTTCCACAGTGGCTCTAAACTTCCCAGAACGATCGTGTCGCTGTCGAGCCAAATCAGCCTTTCTGTTTCCTTGGTATATTTTTCAGGCTGCAATTTAACGTAAGCAAGTTTAGAACCTGACAGAGAAAGAAGTTGGTCGTAACTAGATTGCAATTCTTGCCATTCAATCTGGTATTTGCAGCAATTCTGTAACTGTTCCTTTTGCTGTGGAGCTATGCCGGTAGATACAATGCTAATTTTTACCTGCTCCTGTCCCGATTTACTAACATTCAAATCTATAGACTTAAGAAGTGCTGCCAACCCCAGAATATAGTTGCGATCGCCGGCGGTGAATATGTGCATAGGATTAAGTTTGTGAAATTAACAAAGGTAAAAGGCGCGCGGTCAAACTTGACACAAACGTCGGCACGGGAGGAAGCAGGCTGCCCTGTATTGGGTAAATACGATCGCCCGTTTACCGTTGAGACGAACAGAACCTTGCCTAAATTTACCATCTGGTTTACGCAAAGAAACCGGGTTTTTAAGTAGGTAGGCGCAAATAAAGTTTACCACAATGTAACAGAAGGTAACGCGGGCGTAACCAGAGCGATTGCTTCGTTTCACTCGCTGCAAGAGAGGGCTTATTTATTTTCCAGCTTAATCTACTTATTTATCTGTGTGCAAGTGCCATCTGTTCGCGCGAAAACCAGCAACAGCAATGGGTAATATGCAGCAACACGGAAAACTGATGAGACGGACTAACCTGGCATTTGAAACAGCCAGAAAATTCCCCGTCGCCTCTGCCGAATCCCGCAAATGGTTCAGACGTGGGACTCTACGATAAAATAAATTGTCTAGATATCGATATTATTACCGCAGAACGATCGACATCCATCTTAGGTTTGAAGTGTCACCCTGCTCAAGTCAAAAGTTCCTCTGGTTATTTCCCTATTATTGCTCGCGATTTGCTTTGCCCAAAGTAAAATAAGCGTTGTTAGAAACCGATGCAAAACCCACGCAATACTGAACCCCAAGCAAAAATCGACCCCTCTGTTTCAACGGATTCTAACAAAGCGTTCTACCCAGCCGCGCCTTTGCCAACTGATGTAGGGATGGTTCTGCAATTGGCAGATGGTAGCATTCAGGGGTGCAATTGTCACGCCCAGGAGCTGTTGGGGATGACAGCAGAACAGATGCTCTTATGCACTTCAATCAACAGTCGCTGGCAGACTCTGCGTGAAGATGGCTCGGATTTTCCCGGCGAGACGCATCCGGCGATGGTGGCGCTGCAAACCGGGCAACCATCCTCAAATGTCATCATGGGCTTTGAGCGGCCACAGGGAGAATTGATTTGGTTGACGCTCAATTCTCAACCTTTATTTCAGGGAGATCGATCGACTCCCTATGCGGTAGTAACAACCTTCACTCCTATCGCTCAGCCTCAACCCGAACCAGTCTGTAACGCGCCCGCGGCCCAACTGTCAGACACCCTCGAAAGTATTTCGGACGGGTTCTTTGCTTTGGATCGAGACTGGCGATTTACCTACCTCAATTCGCAAGCGGCGCGGTGGCTGAATCGACCCTCGAAAGATTTGATTGGCAACAGCATTTGGGAAGAGTTTCCCGAATCAGTGGGCAGTTTGTTTGAGATCGCATCTTGCACCATTCTCAAGAACGGGCAAGATGCCCGTTTCACAAAAGATGAATTTTCTTCTTGTGGAACAGGCATCTTGCCTGTTCGGGAACAAATTACGGTGAGTTTTGAATTTTTTGATCCGCCACTCAATGCTTGGTATGCGGTACGAGCTTATCTCATCCCATCGGGACTTGCCGTTTATTTTCAAGATGTCACCGAGCAGAAAGCGGATCGGGCTGATTCAATTAAACAAGCACAAACTTCGCCGCAACAACTAACAGAAATCGAGGCGATTTATGCTAGTGCGCCGATCGGACTTTGCTTCCTCGATACCGAGTTGCGGTTTGTCCGCATCAACGATCGGCTAGCAGAAATAAACGGAGTTCCAGCCGCCGCCCACATCGGCAAAACATTGCGCGAAATCTTGCCAGAAATGGCAGATGATTTAGAGCCACTTTACCGACAAGTTATTGAAACTAAAGTTCCACTTCAACAGCTCGAACTTAGCAGGACGAACTCAGCACAGCCGGGAGTCGATCGCGATTGGCTGTTGAGTGTCTATCCACTCAGGGCCGAGGACGATCGCGTTTTGGGCGTGAATGTGACGGTGCTAGAAATTACCGATCGCAAAGCTACTAAAAAAGAAATTGAACGGCTCAACCAAGAACTAGAGCGACGAGTCAATGAACTGGAATCGATACTTGATGCTGTACCCGTTGGCATTACGATCGCCCGCGACCCACAGTGTAAAGTAATTCGCGCTAACCGATTTGCCCAGTCGATGTTGATAGTGCCGCCGGATACCAATGTTTCTGGAACCGGAGAGCAAGCCGCAACCCTTCCGTTTAGACGATTCCGCAACGGAGAAGAAATTCCAGGAGAACAACTCCCAATGCAACTAGCTGCGGCTTCCGGCGTCCAAGTGCGAGATGTGGAAATTCAAATGGTGCGCGAGGACGGGGTAGCCTTTGATTGGTTGGTGAATGCGGTGCCGTTATTTGACGAAGAGGGCGCAGTTCGCGGCTGTGTGGCGGCGTTTATGGATATTAGCGATCGCAAACAAGCTCTTGCTGCTTTGCACCGCTCTGAGGAACGCTATCGCACTTTGTTTGAGTCCCTAGACGAAGGTTTTTGCATCATCGAAATGCTGTTTGACGCCGACGAAAAGCCGATCGATTACCGCTTTTTGGAAGTCAATCCTGCTTTTGTGAAACAAACCGGACTCGAACAAGCTACAGGTAAAACGGTGCGACAGCTCCTTCCAAATCACGAAAATTATTGGTTTGAGATGTACGGCAAAGTCGCGCTCACGGGGGAACCATTGCGCTTTGAACACGGCTCGGAAGCCATGAACCGCTGGTTTGAGGTTTCGGCGTTCCGCACTCCTGAGCCGCACAGCCGCAAAGTCGCCGTACTTTTCAAAGACATTAGCGATCGCAAACAATCGGAGAATCTCCTGCGGCAACAGGAAGAGCAACTGCGACTGTTCGTCAAACATTCGCCTGCGGGGGTGGCGATGTTTGACCGCCAGATGCGGTATATGCTGGTGAGCGACCGCTGGCTATCAAGTTACGGGATCGGTACTCAAAACATTGTGGGCCGATCGCACTACGACATCTTTCCCAATTTGCCCGATCGTTGGAAACAAATCCACGAGCGCTGTCTGGCGGGAGCAGTCGAAACCTGCCCTGAAGATCGGTTTACCCGCCCTGATGGCTCCATCGACTGGGTGCGCTGGGAAATTCACCCTTGGCGAACCAACACCAATGAGATTGGCGGCATCATGATTTTTTGCGAAATCATCACCGAGCGCAAAAACGCTGAACTCGCGGTACAAGCGGCCTCCCAGCAAGTCAGCAATATTCTAGAAAGTATTACTGATGCCTTTATGGTGATCGATTCACAATGGCGCTATACCTACGTTAATGCCACAGCAGAAAAACTGCTTTCTCGATCGAGAAACGACTTGCTAGGTCGATCGATCTGGGAGGTATTCCCCGCCGAGAAAGAATCCAATTCAAGGGCATATCAAGAATTTCATCGAGTTGTTTCCGAACAAGTTTCTGTCAAGTTTGAAGAGTTCTCCCCGTCGATCCAGATGTATATAGAAGTGAGCGCCTATCCTGCGGCCGCAGGACTTACGGTTTATTGGAGCGATATTAGCGATCGCAAACGCACGGAAGAAGAACTGCGGCAAAAAAATGCGATTTTGAACGTAATTAACGAGTCAGCACCCACGCCCATTTTTGTCAAAGATCGAGAAGGACGGATTATTTATGCCAATCCAGCCACGCTGGAAATAATGGGCAAATCTGCTTCTGAAGTAATTGGTGGTCGCGATATCGATTTATACCCAGTAACAGAACTTGCAGTCACAGTCACGGAAAACGATCGGCGGATTATGGAGTCGGGACAAACAGAAGTCCTCGAAGAATCTCACGATGGCATTCGCACATTTCTGGTAATGAAAGCTCCATACCGCAATCAGGCGGGAGAAGTCATCGGCCTGATTGGCATCTCCAGCGAAATCACAAATCGCAAACGAGCCGAAGTCGCCATGCAAGAACAAACTAAGTTACTGCAAGTCATCATTGACAGCATTGGCGATGGTTTAATTTTGGCAAACCAACAAGGGGAGTTTGTGTTGTTTAACCAAGCCGCAGTGGGGGTATTCGGTCAGCTATCGAATGAAAAATCTTGTGAGGAATGGTCGAGCACCTACGGACTATTTTTGGCAGACCAAAAAACCCTTTTCCCCGCCGCTGAACTACCTCTAGCCAGAGCAATAAAAGGTGAATATGTCAATGATGTAGAGGTATTTGTCCGTCGCCAAGATACCGAAGGTCGCTGGATCAGTATCAGCGGTTATCCGGTAGTTGATATTAGCAACGAAATCAAAGGCGGAGTGATTGTCTGTCGGGATATCACAGAACGGAAACAAGCAGAAGCAGCGCTGCAAGAAAGCGAAGAACGATTCCGCACTATGGCTAACAATGCTCCTTTTATGGTATGGGTAACAGACTCCACAGGCTATTGCACTTTCTTGAGCGAAACCTGGTATGAATTCACAGGTCAAACTGAGGAAACAGGTTTAGGATTGGGTTGGATAAACGCGCTGCATCCAGAAGACCGCGAACAGGTCAAGAACGCATTTTTTACCGCCAAGGAACGCCAGGAACGGTACAGCGTTGAATATCGCGTCGGGCGCAAGGATGGCGGATATTCTTGGGCGATCGATGCGGCGGCTCCCCGATTTTCCGAAAGCGGACAATTTGAGGGTTATATCGGCTCTGTAATCGACATTACAGAACGCAAACAAGTGGAAACCGACCGTGATATAGTTCTCCAATTAGAACAAACTGCCCGCACGGAAGCCGAGCGAGCTAACCGCATTAAAGATGAGTTTCTGGCTGTGCTTTCTCACGAGTTGCGATCGCCCCTGAATCCGATTTTAGGCTGGTCGCAACTGCTCGTCGGCGGCAAGCTGAACGCCAGTCAAAGTGCCAAAGCTTTTGAGACAATTGAGCGCAACGCCAGACTGCAATCTCAATTAATCGAAGACTTGCTTGACGTATCTCGGATTCTGCAAGGAAAACTCAGATTGAATGTTGCTCCGATGAATCTGGCAACCATTATTCCATCTGCTGTGGAAACCGTGCAATTAGCAGCGGAAGCTAAAAAAATTCAAATCCAAACAATCTTAAATCCCGATGTCGGGCAAGTTCTCGGCGATACAAGTCGCTTGCAACAAATTGTGTGGAATTTGTTATCAAATGCTGTGAAATTCACGCCAGAAGGCGGTCGAGTAGAAGTTCGATTAGGGCAAATCGAACACCAAGCTCAAATTAAAGTTACGGACACGGGTAAAGGTATTCTTCCCGATTTCTTGCCTTATGTTTTTGACCATTTCCGACAAGAAGATGGCGCAACAACTCGCAAATTTGGCGGCTTGGGATTGGGATTGGCGATCGTTCGCCAACTGATCGAACTTCACGGCGGAACGGTGTTTGCAGAAAGCGCAGGAGAAGGTCAAGGAGCGACGTTTACGGTGAGATTACCGCTATTAAATGATGATTCTAGAAGGCAGGAGGATGAAGCCCTCAATGGGGCTGCTAGTCCCGATCTCTCATCCTTGCCACTAGCTGGATTGAGAATTTTGGTGGTAGATGATGAACTCGACTCGCGAGATTTTGTTGCTTTTGTGCTTGAGGAAGCGGGTGCAGAGGTGATTTCCATGTCATCTGCTGCTGAGGCGCTAGAGTCGATCGAACAAACTGCACCGGATTTGCTCGTCAGCGACATCGGAATGCCCCAGATGGACGGATATATGTTGATCCATCGCATCCGCACTCAGCTTGCGCCTGAGTATCGGCAGTTGTTGGCGATCGCCTTAACGGCCTATGCTGGAGAAGCCAACGAGCGCCAAATTTTGCAAGCCGGATTTGACAAACACTTAGCCAAGCCGATCAATCCGACCCAGTTAGTTGCTACTGTAGCGCGATCGATCGTCGCCCAGCGCCTTGAAAATCAAGCCTGAGTGTTCGGTAAGACATTGCACTGTAGTTGATTTGGCTCATTACAGCACCCCCGTGTTGCGTAATTTCAAACTGAATTTGCCCCTTAAAAATATTATCCCTGTTTCTTCCCTCGAACGTCGAATCTCGAACCTCGAATCTCAACATCCATCCATTAAATCCGTTACATCCGTTACATCCGCTACATAATCCGTTGCCGAACTCCCTTGCGATCGCCCCTAAAACTTCGCTATTATAAAAAGTTGCAGTTAAAACCCCACAACCCACGATCATGGCCAAGCGCGTTCAATTAGTTTTAAATAAAGATGTCAGCAAACTCGGCAAAGCTGGCGACGTAGTAGAAGTAGCCCCAGGCTACGCCCGCAACTACCTAGTACCCCAAGGCATGGGATTTAAAGCCACTCCAGGCATTCTCAAGCAAGCAGAGCGCCGCCGTGAAGAAGAAAGACTGCGCCAGCTAGAGCTCAAGCAGCAAGCTGAAGTCCGCAAAACCGCCCTCGAATCGGCTGGGCCTTTCATCATTTCCAAGCAAGTTGGCGAAGCTGACGCGATTTTTGGTACTGTTACCAACCAAGAAGTAGCAGAACTAATTTTCAACTCTACCAGTCAAGAAGTCGATCGGCGGGGCATCACCCTACCCGAAATTCGCCAAACTGGTACATACAAAGCTGAAATCAAACTTCACGCCGAAGTTACCGCCGAAGTTGATATTCAAGTTGTTCCGATGTAATTTGGTATTGGGAATTGGGAATTGGGAATTGGGCATTGGGCATGGGGCATTGTCATTTGTTTTTCTAATAACCCATAACCAATAACCAATAACCAATAACCAATAACCAATAACCAATAACCAATAACTATTGACTAATGAGCGATTTGATGCCGACAAATATAGAGGCAGAAGAAGCAATTTTGGGGGGAATTTTAATTGACCCTGAAGCTATTTCCCGAATTGCCGAACTTCTGCGACCGGAGTTTTTTGCCATCAGCGCTCATCAAGTCATTTATCGATCGGCATTAGGGCTATTTTTACAGGGTCAACCTACCGATTTAATGACGGTAACAACTGCGCTAACCGACCGCAACCAGTTAGAGCAAGTAGGAGGACTAACTAAATTAGCACAATTAGTCGATCGCACAGTTTCCGCAGTCAACATCGACCAATATGCAGTTTTAGTTGAAGACAAATATCAGCGCCGCAAATTAATCGAAGCTGGCAACAACATAGTACAATTAGGTTACGAGACAGCAACACCACTAGAAACAGTCTTAGACCGCGCCGAACAAGAAATTTTCAGCATAACTCAAGAACGCCCGCAACAGGATTTAGTATCGATCGGCGAAACACTAAACCAAACATTTCAAGACCTAGAAAATCGCAATGAAGGCCTCACACTTCCCGGTATTCCGTGCGGTTTCTATGACTTAGATGCTATGACAGGAGGCTTTCAGCGATCGGATTTAATCATCGTTGCGGCTAGGCCGGCGATGGGAAAGTGCTGTACAGATGAGTCCGTTATTCTACAAAGCGATGGAAGCCTTGTTACCCTTGAAGAAATCTATCAAAAACGTCAAGCTGAATTCCTAACATTAGGAGAAGATTGGCAATTTCACCTAACTAGACCATCAGCTTTTATAGATGATGGAATTAAGCCTGTATTTCGGGTCACAACAAGACTGGGACGCTTTATAGAAACTACAATTACACACCCATTTTTAACAATTAAGGGATGGCGGCAGTTGGCCCAAATACAAGCAGGCGATAAAATTGCTGTCCCCCGCAGGATGAATGTTTTTGGTAAAGAAACCATCCGATCCTGTGAAGTTAAGTTATTGGCTTATCTAATTGGGGATGGGTGTTTGACACGCAGCGCCCCGAAGTTCACAAATGGAAATACTGCTATACTACAAGATTTTGCTGAAGCTGCTACTAGCTTCGGAGGTCTTAAGCTGCGATTCCGCGAGCAAGGGAAACGCGCACCAGAATATTATGTCATGGGCGATCGAGAAGGTTACACAGAGAAAATAGAGCTCTTTGGTGGGAATCTACAAAAACTCCTTGAAAAACGAAATTTGTCTGTTCCAGAATTCGCTCAAAAATTGGAAGTTCCACCTGTTTTAGCCTGGTCTTGGGTACAAGGAATTGCCTTCCCAAATCAAGAATTATTTAGTCGGATCTGTGAAATTTTAGAAGTAGAACCAAAACAGCTAACCGGGCCCGGAATGGATGCTATTAATACAAAACATAAAAATCCTCTGAGACATTGGTTAGAAGAATTAGGTCTGATGGGCAAAAATGCTCACCAGAAAACAGTACCAGAAATAGTTTTTAAATTGGAGCGATCGCAAGTTGCCCTTTTTCTCAACCGCCTCTTTTCAACAGACGGCTGGGCAACCGTGCTTACCAGCGGTCAATCTCAACTAGGCTACTGTTCTGTCAGCGAAGGACTAGCCAGACACGTCCAGCATCTACTGCTGAGATTTGGCATCATTGCCGCCCTCAAAAAGCGTTCTGTCAAATACAAAAATACTCGCAGACCAGCTTGGCAAATTGATATTACTGACGCAAAATCAATCAAAACCTTCATATCAGAAATTGGCATTTTTGGCAAAGAGGTAGCCTTATTCAAAGTAAAAGAAGCATTAGAAAATAAAGAATCTCACAATAACCGCGA
Organism: Microcoleus sp. B4-C1; assembly: GCF_036705285.1. Lineage (NCBI taxonomy): Bacteria > Bacillati > Cyanobacteriota > Cyanophyceae > Oscillatoriales > Microcoleaceae > Microcoleus > Microcoleus sp. B4-C1. The sequence goes on from NZ_JAUBUC010000086.1 coordinate 18,603, forward strand.
TTTGATTCCAGTGGAAGCTTGGGAATATCTAGCATTAGCAAAAGGCAACGAATCTTGGGCATCCTTAGCAAAACGCGCAGGTATCAAAGGTCATTCAAATATCCACGTTGGTAGACGTGCGCTGTCCAGGGAAAGATTTTTAGTTTTAGCAACGGCTTTAGATAATTTGTGGCTGAAACAACTGGCAGATAGCGAGGTTTACTGGGATGAAATAGTTTCCATCGAACCGATGGGAAACAAGCAAGTTTACGACTTAACTATCCCGGAGACGCACAATTTTGTGGCTAACGATATCTGCGTTCACAATACTGCTTTCTGTACCAACATCGCCCACCACATCGCCGCCGGACAGCAGAAATTGCCGGTTGCCGTTTTCAGCTTAGAAATGTCGAAAGAACAGCTAGTGCAGCGCATCCTGTCCAGCGAAGCCAAAATAGAAAGTAACCGATTGCGATCGGGTAGAATCAGTCAAAACGAATGGGAACCAATCAGTACAGCCATTGGCAATTTATCAGAACTACCACTATTTATTGACGATACTCCCAATATTACCGTCACAGAAATACGATCGAAAGTCCGCCGCCTCCAAGCAGAACAAGGCGGAACCCTAGGATTAGTCTTGCTAGATTACCTGCAATTAATGGAAGGTACCAGCGACAACCGTGTGCAAGAACTATCTCGAATTACCAGAAGTCTTAAAGGTTTAGCCCGCGAACTCAACGTGCCGATTATTGCCTTATCTCAGTTGAGTCGGGGTGTAGAAGCGAGGACAAACAAGCGGCCCATGATGTCAGATTTGAGAGAAAGTGGAAGCATTGAGCAAGACGCAGATTTAGTAATTATGCTCTACCGCGATGAATATTACAATCCTGATTCGCCCGATCGCGGAATTGCAGAAGTAATTATTACCAAACACAGAAACGGGCCCACAGGAATCATCAAACTATTATTTGACGCCCAATATACCTGCTTTCGCAATCTGGCATCTCCGAAGCGATCGTAAATCAACCAGAACATACACAAAAACCCGGTTTCTCAAAAAAAACCGGGTTTCTAAATACCGTAAAAGTTTTACGTTGAATTAGATTGAGCTACCTAGCCACCGATTCTCAACAATTCCACATCAAAAATCAGCGTAGCATTAGGAGGAATCACCCCGCCCGCACCGCGAGCGCCGTAACCGAGTTCAGGGGGAATAATCAACTTGCGCCGGTCTCCAACTTTCATCGTACCGACACCTTCATCCCAACCCTTAATTACTTGACCCACGCCAATTTTGAACTGAAAAGGTGAATTGCGATCGCGCGAACTGTCAAACTTCGTGCCATCCTCCAAAGTTCCAGTGTAGTGTACGACAACCGTCTGCCCGGTTTTTGGAGTCGCCCCCTTACCCTCTGTCAATTCAACATATTTCAGACCTGAATCTGTGGTGACAGTTTTCTCAGTATTAACAGTTTTCTCAGTATTATCAGTCATGTTATTGCCAGCGATAGTAGCTGGTACCTTCGGTAAAGTAGCATCAGCTACTAGCAAGCTATTTTCATTCAAAGACTGCGCTGACAACTTCTCAATAGCAGTCTCTGGTAAAAGATTGTTCAATTCGGCTGCAACTGCTTGGGACCCAGAACCGCCCATTTGAGCGACTATCAAAAACAAAAAGCAAACCAGCATTACTCCCAAGCTGACTAGAACTCCTCGCAAAATTAATCCTCCTAATACTTTTAACCGCGATATCTCAGATATCTAAGACATCTAGTACAACAAGAACTACCAAATTTTATCTGAACTTTTCCACCAAAAAACGGCAGGTATCAGATAATTTTAAAGGCAAAAGTATGAAGTCAAAATGTTTGTTATTCTACATAAATGGCTTCTACATAAGTGCCTTTTTTAGCCTTCTGCCTTCGGGTGACAATCTTATCACAAGATAGCAGCCAACTTCTCGCGGGCGTTAGCGAAGCTTGCAGAAGAGGAGCGAACTCAGCGCCAGTTACGGTTTTCTAAATCCCGCATCTGACGTTCCAAACGATCGAGCCTTCCCCGCAACTCATCCATTTCGGACTGTCGGGGGACTCCCATATCTTGCAGCATATTCCGTAGTTGCCGCTGCAACTGCGTCTCCCAATTCCCCTGTTCAGACTTGATGTGCTCCGTCATGTCATCGACAAAGGTTTTGGCTTGCTCAGGATTGATTTTGCCATCTTTGACCCATTGCTCGCTGACTTCCTGCAATTTCTCTGCCACCAGAGAGGTAGTACCAATGCCCAGCATTACCAGTTGTTTGAGTAAGTTGCTATTGTTATCCATAGATTTTTCCTAATGTTTGCCCTTTCATACCCGATCGGCTCAGGTCGCCTGCAGTCGCTGCGAAACCATCTGTAAACTTAAAGTTACATCAGCGCACACCTACCTTTCTATTTTGGAGCATCCAGCCGCCTGATGGCGAGGCGATCGCCCATTCTCGGCGTTCGGAAAACCCGCTAATGAGCCTACCCACCACATTACCCCATCACCCTGCTGTCTATGCCTGATTGCCCCCGCTGTCACCAACCTGTAGACGCCCAAGCCCTGGCCTGTCCACACTGCAAAATCCCCCTCAAAGCTTTCGGTCATCCGGGTATCCCCCTTTATCGATCGAAACCCGAAGAATTTCTGTGTACTACCTGTATTTATCACGCAGACGATACTTGCAACTACCCGCAGCGTCCTTTTGCCAAAGAATGCACGCTTTATCACAATCAAGCTGAGCCACTTGTGCCACAGACGATTCCTTACAGCAGCGGCGACGGGCTGCAATCAATCAAAAATTGGTGTCAGCGCCATCTGGTTTGGTTAGCATTATTAGGTTTAATTATTATTAGCATTGCTCTGTCGATTTAATCTCACATCTTGCACCATTCTGAAGAACAGGCTTTCCGGTCTGTTCCACAGGAGATTAATTTTCTTGTGGAACAGGCCGGAAAGCCTGTTCATAAAAGGCTTATTGACAATGGTACAACATCTCAGTTTAATCTGATTGTACAAAGCGTAGAATAGAGAGATATCTGTTAATCTGGGTTGCTCTATTATTCTCTAAATTATTCATGAGCTACGTATTCGGCATCGACGGCGGCGGCACTAAAACAATCTGCCTTTTAATGGATGACAACCACCTTGTTTTAGGACGGGGTGAAGCAGGGCCGTCCAATTATCAAACCCTGGGAATTGAGACAGCAAAACAATCCATCCAATTGGCGATCGAACGAGCAGTTCTGTCCGCTAAAATCGAGACGAATAGCAATCTCAACATAGAAGCAATTGGTCTGGGACTAGCAGGCGTCGGGCGTCCAAAAGATCGTGAAATAGTGCAATTTGTAGTGCAGAACTTGCAGTTGACGAATACTTTACCAGTAACCCGATCGTTCCTGCCCAGGAATATAGTAATTTGCAGCGACTGCGCGATCGCACTTGCTGGCGGTACAGGTTATCCAGTAGGTATCGCCGTTATTTCAGGAACAGGTTCGATTGTTTTTGGGCAAAACCGTCAAGGAAAAACTAAACGAGTCGGCGGTTGGGGATATATTTTAGGCGATGAAGGCAGCGGGTATAACATCGCCCTTCAGGGTTTGCAAGCTGCTTTGAAGTTCTATGACGGACGCGAAGATTTTACCGTGCTTGCGGAAAAATTTCAAAAGCATTTAGGCCTCAATAACCTAGAAGAATTGGTAGAAGTTGTTTACGGGCGCGGTTGGGGAGTCAAAGAAATTGCAGCTTTAGCGCCGATTGTCCAACAAGCCGCAGCAGAGGGCGATCGCGTCGCTGACTGCATTATCAATAATGCTGTAGCAGAATTAACCTATTCAACCAAAATAGCCATTTCAGCGCTATTTAACCAAACAGAAGAATTTGAAATTGTGATCGTAGGAGGTGTGTGGGGTGGAGAGGCAAATTGCCGAGGTCGGTTTGAAGCAGCCATAAGTGCGATCGCCCCAAAAGCTAAGGTTATTTCGCCCCGATACGAACCAGCTTTCGGTGCTGGATTGCTAGCCTTAAACGCTCTCAACAATTAATTGTTGACTGTTGACTGTTGACTGTTGACAATTCCCGCATCCAGGATACCCGCCACGTGATTCATCCGTCCAGAAATAAAAAACCTGTATCCGATGAAACTTGCCGAACGTATTTATCGGTGGGGTCAATGCTTCAATTCTTTAATCTAAAATCTAAAATCTAAAATCTAAAATCGATTGACTGTTGACTATCTTCCTTATCTTCCCGATCGCCCCTGTCTTGCGGATTTTCTAGATTTTTCCAAATTTTAAACTTCTTGATTATCAACCTTATCTTCCCAACTGGTAGAATTCCAGCCTGCCATAATCAAAACATCAGATGAATGCGAAACCAGAAACAAATTTAGCAGTAGTGCGTTCCTAAGTAAACAAAAACCGAAGCAAGGAGACAATTTATATGATTACTTCTCAAAAATGGCGTTCAGCAACAGCAGCAATCCTCGCACTGGGCATTACAGTGGGAACCAGCGCGCCGCTGGTGGTAGCTACTCCCGCAGAAGCCCAACAAAGAATTTCCCAATTTGATAGCATCCGAATTCCGTCGGGCAGTGTAATTCCAGTTAGGTATGAAAAAGACAAAATAGTTGTCACCCGCGAAGAAACTTCACCTTTAACTTTAACAGTAGCGCAAGACATCCGCACACCTCAAGGCAGAGTATTAATCCCCGGAGGCAGCCAGATAGTCGGGGCACTGCAACCTGTCAGAAGAGGCAATCAAATCGGTACTCAATTTGTTGCCAGAGAGTTAATTATCAGCCGCCGCCAACGCTATCGGATTGATGGCTATTCGGGAATTATTACCCGAACTGAAAGAGTCCAAAAAGGTGCTGGCACAGGTTCAGTAGCACAAGGTGCCGCCTTGGGTGCAGCCGCGGCGGCTGCACTCGCAGGCATTACCGGCGACAAAGCGATCGCGACTGAAGAAGTATTGGGAGGCGTTGGGATCGGCGCTTTAGCTGGAGTATTGTTGGGGCGGCGCAGCGTTGACGTGCTGGTGATTCGCCCGGAACAAGATTTGGCAGTGAGATTGCGATCGGACATCGTACTCCGCTAATATTGGAATCTTCGGATTAATTATTTGCAGTAAAACATTGTCGATCGCTAACTTGTGGTCTCCCGATAATTGGCTAGGCATACTTTTAAGGTTGTGCCTAGCCATGTTTGTTGGCGGAATTATTGGATGGGAGCGCCAACTCAGAAATAAACCAGCGGGATTGAGAACTCATATGCTAGTTAGTATGGGTTGTGCGCTGTTTGTTTTAATGCCGCTGGCAATGGGGAAAAATGAAAACGGAGGAGATGCTGTAGCGCGCGTAATTCAAGGCGTTGCTGCCGGGATTGGGTTTTTGGGAGGCGGAGAAATCCTGCGGCAAAATCGACATGAAATAGGCAAAGTTGAAGTTCACGGGCTCACATCTGCCGCCGCTATTTGGGTGTCAGCAGCTTTAGGAACTGCTGCAGGATGCGGGTTGTGGCAACTGGCCTTAATTGGCGCTTTAATGTCGCTGTTTGTTCTGAGAGTAATTAAAGAGTTAGAGCGTCGAAGTCGTAGGAAATAGTCTCAGTGATGATATAAAATCGGGTATTATAACCGTTATAACGTTTGTAGTGACGAAGGAAGTACGAGCTAGTTTTATGACGGTTAAATTACTCACTACGAACTAACTTTATTACGGTCGATGGAGGGAAAATAATATTAGCTGTTTCATACCAACCCCAGTTAATCATTGATCGTAAATTGTTTGCCATTATCCCAGCCATATCTGTCAATAAGGTGAAAAAGGAGCGTTACACAATTTGAGGATGATTATTGTGGGCATTGGTGTTAACTTAACGTTAAACCCTTATTCCAGCACGGGTTTCAACAAGAGTCTCCATCAAAGCGAAAGTCCTCGCTATGAGGACTAATGAGTTCTTCAGTCCTCTTTGAGAGGACTTTTGCTCTCTCGACAGGGAATTCATTCCCTGGCGGACTGACGGGTGAGCGGGAGGACTGGCGGACTAAAAGCTTAAGTTGAGACTAATATATTGTGGGGTGTTCCGCCTGCGGTGAAAATACACGCTTTCGGGCTAAGCTGTCGCGCATTTAAATTGTATATTCAGGGCGGGCGGGACGCCCACCTCACAAGACTTTGATTTTTTTTGACATACAATTTAAATGCCGCAACAGCTTACGAGAGTCCATTCCACAAAAAAACAATCAAAATCATCCCGCAATTATGCAACGGCTAAAAAGTGGCTAAAAAGCTGGAAATCTCTGCTTGGGGCGATCGATAAATCTTCTCGATTTGATAGATAATTAATCATAAATAACATCTCAATAATAATAATGATAAACTTGTACGAAACAAACACTGTGACTACGCCTTGACAGGTCTGGTCATCCAGCCTGACCTTTGATGAGTGAAGTCCTCACTATCCACTTAAATCTTCATTTTAATATTTATTTCAATTTTAGTGAATTTGCTTAACACCCATTGAAGCAAAATACCAATATTTTTTAAATTAATTAGTATATAAATCAGCCAATAATTATATGCTTTCACCCTTTATTTTAAATAAAGCTTAATATTTATATCCCCAGATGATTGAATAACAAATTAATTCCTATCATGGAAATTTGGCATTTTTATCAATTCCAAAGACTCTTGCCTCACCCGACCCGCCATCGCAGCTAACTGCAAGCTCATAAAAGCATTCAAATCTTCCAAATCACACTTGGCTGAGGAAAAAATCTTCTGCATTTCATTTTCTGCTTCCAAACTCAGATATCCAGCGGCAATAGCTTGTTTTACAACTTCACGAACCTGCACGGTAAAAATGTCCCTTACTAAATTTTAACTAATCAAAAGCCAACTAATTACTAACAGGAAGTTTCGGAAGCCGTCTCGCCAAAGATTTCAAACTTTTTTAGCTCGCGAGACTCTTGTTTCACTCCTCCAGACATAGCTGCTAGTTGCAAAGCCATAAAAGCATTTAAGTCTTCCAAGTCATACTGGGTGGTAGTTAACATCCGCCGCAGTTGATTTTCGGCTTCAAGGGTTAGATAGCCCAGAGCCAGAGCTTGCTGGGCGAGGTCGCGAATTAGTACCATAACACTTCGGGATTTTATTGGTTCAAGCCTAAGTATCGAATGTTTTCACAGAATCAGCAGTGACGGCTATTGCTCAATAGGTGTGACATTGTGACGGGCCACTCGTGACAGCCGGAGTCGCAGAGTGTGACTAAGTATTTGCACTGTTGTGACGGAGATCACGCGGGGGATACCAGAGGAGGAGTCGGAGAGTGGGGAGTCGGAGAGTGTCCGGGTGTCTGGGTGGGGGAGTCGGAGAGTATCCGAGTGGAGGAGTCGGAGAGGGGGAGCATTTTTCTTCTTCCCTGGGACTAATGACTAAGGGTGAGAATTAAATAAAATCCACTTTTCATGACTGTTGTGGGATGGGCGTCCCGCCCGTCCAGAAAGGACGGGCGGGAC
>NZ_JAUBUC010000197.1:0-2268 GCF_036705285.1 Microcoleus sp. B4-C1
GCTGATGGTAGCCAAACAGAGATAAGTTCGACTGGATGATCCAAGAATCCCTGCGCCTTTAGGCAAGGGAGTGTCAATTTCTCTATCGGTTGCTATGATTTGAAGAGAAAGTCCCAAAATGCCTGGTTATTGAGAGCGCGATCGGTCGATCGCCACACACCAGTCTTAGTTATGGGTTATGTTGAAAAAACTTGTGTCCGCTTTTTAGGGGTTGCACCCGCCGGCAACTATTAGATTCCCCCCTTAATAAAATGCTAGAAACTGTCTACAAACACTTAGAAACATTGCAGGAACAAGCTAGGGAATTGCCACACCCGCAACAGGCAATTTTCACAAAGACTTTGGAAGATTTATCAAATTCTCTACAGGAAATTGCAGGCAGCCGCTTGTTTGAAAGCGCCACAAATAACGCGGCAAAGCTGGTTAAAATTGAAAAAAACAATCGCCTATTGGAACGCACTGTAGCCCAGCAAGTAGGGCAAATCAGACAGCTACGGGAGCAGTTGGAAAAACAAATCAGCCAGCATCGCAGGGACACTCAAGCATTAACTAAAAGTGAAGCAAAACTGCAAGCTATGCTGCGTAATTCTCCCGATCTAATTAGCATTGTTGGCTCCGATGGGCGAGTTCGATACCACAGCGGATCTCTACAGCGGCTTTTGGGCTACAACCCAGAAGATAGAATTGGCAAATTTCACGGCGAGTTAATCCATCCAGACGATTTGCTAGCTTGGCAGACGTATTTTGGTAAGTTGTTAGAAGCTCCCGGAATTGGGGGGGCAATCGAATACCGGAAACGCCATGCTGACGGTTCTTGGATCTACATGGAGTCAATAGGTAACAGTTTGCTTTACGATTCTAGCGTGCAGGGAATTATAATTAATTCGCGGGAAATAGGGGAACGAAAGCAAGCGGAAGTCGCTGTCCGAGAGTCGGAACTGCACTACAGAGTTATGTCGCAAATTACTTCGGATTTTGCCTATTCTTTTAAGGGACTTCCCGATGGCAAGTTCGCCTGCGAGTGGGCGACAGAAGCTTTTGAGCGCTGCACTGGGATCGTTCCTGAAGAATTAGAATCGTTTGGTTGGTGGAACTCGGAACTCGTTCATCCCGACGACAGGGAAATGTTAATTAAACAGTTAGAAGGCTGTACTTTCAGTCGCACTGGAGCTAATGAGTATCGCATTATTAATCAAAAAGGCGAGGTGCGCTGGGTGCGGGACTACTGGCAAGTGGTGTGGGACAAAACTGCTGAACGGGTTGTCCGGTTGTGGGGCGCTTGTCAGGAAATTACCCATGGCAAGCAAGTAGAATTGAAACTGCAACTCGTTAACCAAGTTTTGCAAGCCCAGATAGCATCGGCGCCGCTGGCGATTAACTGTACCAGCAATGACGGCAATACCGTTGTTTGGAACCGCGCCGCCGAACAACTTTTTGGCTGGGCTGCGGCTGAGGTTTTAGGGAAACCTTTACCGAATATTCCTGAAGGCCAAAAGCAAGATTTTTACGCGCTGCTAAAGTCTGCGTCTAATGGCAAACCGCAAAATGGTTTGGAAATATCTTTGTTGAAAAAAGACGGTAGTTCGATCGATGTTTGGCTTTGGGCCGCACCTGTGCGAGATGCGGGCGGCCAAACTGTCGGCAGTATCAACATATTTTCTAATCTTTCAGAACGCAAGCGCATAGAGGAAGAGCGCCAAAAACTAGCAGCGATGAAAGATATGGAAGAACCTTTTTGGGCGCGCTATGTCAGCCCTCCAAAAATACCGAAAAAAAAGGGTGGCGGGTAATTATCTCAAGTTACAATCATTAAAAGTGCGAAAGTGCAATCTTATGCTTGCAGGGTAAGAGGCTCTCAATCATGCTTGACAAAAGCACTTGAGAATTGGTTGGGTGGAGGGGAGATATTATTCCCTGCCCCTCCCATTTAGATATGTACGTGCGAATTTCTCCGCATACAGAGCCCGATGTTCTCAGCTTTCGCTTTTGCTCATGTGAATATAATCGTGATAGATGAGAGTGAACCGCTAGAAGGCTGTTTATTTTCGAGTTACTATGGTTGCCGTCTACATGATGTAGATTAACCCTTTCATCGCCTAGAATTTTTAAGCCATATTCCCCACATTTATGGTTTTGCCGTTTTAAGGATTTACAGGTTTCGCTGTCATAAAGTTTGCTGTTACGCTTACTCCAGTAAGGAATGAGAATTAAATAACTTCCACTCTTGAAAGTGGGATGGGCGTCCCGCCCGTCCAAAAAGGACGGGCG
>NZ_JAUBUC010000087.1:0-25522 GCF_036705285.1 Microcoleus sp. B4-C1
GAAGCTAAGTGTCGGTTTTCCAAAAAAACAATACATCATATCATACTTTTGTATACTTGCAAAATCGGGATGCTCCCAACCAAACTTAGTGCAAAAAATATTTCTTGCTTTGAGTAGGTGAGGATAAACTCATATGTTGTATCATTATCAACAAGCTTGGAAGAACAGGCAAGATGCCTGTTCCACAATTCATAAATTTTGTTGTGTTTTTGAGACCAAACAAGCTTGGAAGAACAGGCAAGATGCCTGTTCCACAATTCATAAATTTTGTTGTGTTTTTGACACCAAACAAGTTTTGAATGAGTATAATTCTTCAATCTAAAATCTAAAATCTAAAATCTAAAATCCGATGACTGATGGCATTTATATTCTAGCAAACGATGTTGTTTTTGACCACTTAGTCGCTTTATTGAACAGTCTCGAAGTCAATGGGGCAAAAAATATTCCTGTTTGCATCATTCCCTATGATGACAGAATGAAAAAAGTGCGAGTAGAAATTGCAACTCGTCCTCATGTCACCCTGTTTGAAAATACCGATTCCATCATTTTATGGGAAGACTTTGCGACTCAAGTTTGGAAAACTCATGCAAAAGCTCAAAAAGTATGGAAATCTCAAGGTTGGAAACCAGTTCAATGTTTGGAAATGCACCGAAAATTATGTTGTTTCGACGGCCCTTTTGATAAATTTATCTATTTTGATGCAGACACTCTGTTAATGGGTTCTCTAGATTATATTTATCAAAAACTTGATGATTTTGATTGGGTAGCAAACGATTTTCAATACAAATCCGACCTCAATTATATATTTGATTTGTCCTCCCCCAAATTACCTCAAATTTTAAATATTGACGAACTGCAATCTCATACTTTTTGTGCGGGTTGGTTTGCGTCAAAAGCGGGGGTTTTAAATCGAAATAATTGCTCTCAATTTTTAGAAAAATTAACATCAGGAGAAGCGGAAATTATGTCTTTGCGGGGGGCTGACCAATCTTTACTTAACTATTTAGTCGCCCGCAGCAAAATATCTTTTTACAACTTTGCATATGCTGAACCCGAACAGGTAACGGGAAATCATTGGTCTTCTCAATTTGATGTGATAGATGATGTTTTATATGATAAAGGACGGCGGCTTACTTATTTGCATTACATGAGTATTTCGGCTGCAAAGTTTACTCGCTTGTGTGCTGGTGAAGATGTGGAGATTCCTTACCGAGATGTATTTCTGCATTACCGCTATTTGAATTCGTCGGAAACACAGCCAAAACTCGTGCCTCCAAATGTGTTGGTTCGCTTGGGGAGAAATCTCAAAAGTTGGGGAATTAAAAAACTTAATAATGTTCAATTTAAGTTGCGGAATTTTGGGGATAAATAGTATCTAACTGTACAAAGACTGAATCCACTCCCATTCGCGCCTCAATCCTTCTTCTAGAGCAACCTGCGGCTGATAACCTAAGATTTTCTTGGCTTTAGACACATCCGCGCTAGTGTGTCGGGCGTCTCCCCTCGCAGCTTCGGTAAAATCTATGCGAATAGGTCGATCGACAATTCTCTCTATTGTATCAATAACTTCCTTCAAAACCACCCGACTTCCCCCACCAATATTAAAAACTTCCCCCGCAGCTTCGGGAACCTCAGCCGCCGCTAAATTCGCCGCAACGCAATCGCTGATAAACGTAAAATCCCGCGTTTGCAATCCGTCGCCGAAAATAGAAATCGCCTCATCAAACAAAATCGACTTAAAAAACTTGTGAAAAGCCATATCGGGGCGCTGTCTCGGCCCGTAAACAGTAAAATAGCGCAGCGAAGTAGTCGGAATGCCAAAATTTTTGTAATAAAGTCCGCACAAACGTTCACCGGCTAACTTCGTAATTCCGTAGGGAGAAACCGGCTGCGGACAAGCATTTTCATTCGTGGGAAAAGATTCAGCATTGCCGTAAATTGAAGAAGAAGAAGCATAGACAAACTTTTGCAATCTTGGCGCATCTTTAGCCGCTTCTAACAATACTTGAGTGCTGTTAATATTGCGTTCCGTATAGCTGCGAAAACCGTCGCCCCAGCTAGCACGAACTCCTGCTTGCGCCGCCTGATGAAATATCACCTTAGCATCAGATAAAAGACCACGCCAATTTAGAGACAAAATATCGCCTTCCACCAATTCAAAACCCGGATACTTTTCAAATCGTGCAATATTCTTGCGCTTGAGAGCCGGATCGTAATAATCGTTGAACTCATCAACACCAATTACCGTCTCCCCTCGATTTAAAAGAGTTTCTACTAAGTTAGAGCCAATAAATCCCGCCGCACCTGTAACAATTAAAATACTCATTCGATTTTAGATTTTAGATTTTAGATTTTAGATTTTAGATTTTAAAAATTTTACACAAATTATTGCCTAAGTTGTCATCTTCTTCTTTGTCTTCCTCTGCGTTCTCTGCGTTCTCTGCGGTTCAAAAAGCATCAAATTAGGAGAATCTTAGACAACTATCAACCTCATTCCTTCTCAGAAAAGAGGGTTGATAGTTAAATTTCATTGTTCAAAAGAATCCAAATCCAGCGCTTGAGAACCTCCGCGTTCTAGCTCGATCAAAAGCTTACCCAACTGAGTCCAAACTAGCCAACCCGTGAGTACCGTCAGCGGCAAGGCTAGCGCATAACAAAGTAGTTTGGGGAAGCCAAAAATCTCCATCCCAGAAGCTAAAAATACGCAAATACCGCCCGCCATTCCCAGAAAAGGTATGACCAATTGCAGCCTTGGCAGGTTAGCCAAGGTGCGAGTAGAACGATTTTTAGACCACTGTTGTACGGATTGTTTGAGAGTTGCTTCAAATGCTACGCCGGAAGCCATACCTGCTAGTAATCCAGCCGACATTAAAAAATAGGGAGGTTCTGGAAAATAATACACGAATAATTCCTTAATTTGGGTAATAGGAAATGGGGAATTGGGCATGGGGCATTGGGCATTGGGCATTGGGCATTGGGTATTGGTTGTTAGTTATTAGAACCAACAACTAACAACCAATAAATAACCAATGACTAATGACTAATGACCAATGACTAATGACTAAAATCGAGTTAGCGCGGCTGCTCCTGCTGTGGAAAACTCCGTCAAAGCGCCTAGAGCAACGTTGAACAGGCGACTGGGCTGCAAATCTTCCTTGACTAAGTTCCACAGGCTGCGAACTTCTTCGGTGTGGATTCGATCGTCCTCAATCAAAGCTAACATTAGCTGGCGTCTCAAAAACGAGCCTTCCTCGGACAGCAAAAATTGCAAGCCTAGTTGGGCGGTGGGGAGCAAGTCGAAACTGCGATCCGATCGGGCGATCGCGATCATGTCCTCTAACCTGTTCCACTGGAATTTGCCATCTTTGAATAATACCTCAATCAGACGCCGCCGCAGAGCCGGAGATTCTCCGTTCAACAAACGTCGCGCTACATAAGGATACGCCACCTCGACTATCTTGAAATTCGGATTCAGCGTCAGGGCCAAACCTTCTTCTGTCACCAGAGAGCGAATAATTAAGGCAAATTTCGCCGGCACCCGGAAAGGATAATCGTACATCAACTCCGAAAACTGGTCTGTAATCGTCTTGAAGTTAAAATCTGACACCTTTTCGCCGACGATATCACCCAGTACAGATTCCAACGCCGGGACGATCGGCATAATATCTGTATCTGGAGTCAAAAAGCCAAGTTTGACAAAATCCTTGGCTAACTGTAAGTAATCTTTGTTGATCAAATGAACGACAGAATCAACCAAAGTTTCTTTAGTTGTTTCTTCCATCTGATCCATCATCCCAAAATCAATGTAAGCCATGCGGCCGTCCGCTAAGGCAAACAGATTTCCCGGATGGGGGTCAGCGTGAAAAAATCCATGTTCCAGCAACTGTCGCAAACCGCTGCGGACTCCGACTTCAATTAAACTATCGGTATCCAAACCTGCGGCTTTAACACTTTCCATATCTGTCAGCTTGATGCCGTCAATCCATTCAAGAGTCAGAACGCAATTTGAAGTATAGCGCCAGTAAATGCTCGGAACTTTTACTGTCGGGTCGTCGGCAAAATTTGTCGCAAATTTCTCGGCGTTGCGGCCTTCATTGATATAATCAATTTCCTCGAACAATTTGATACCGAATTCATCGACGATTAAACAAAGGTCGTGACCGAGATTCAGCGGCAGCAACGGGCCCAACCATCCAGCGGCCCAGCGCATTAAGTAAAGGTCAAGGCTCAATACGGGCAGCAAATTCGGTCGCTGAACCTTGACTGCTACTGCTTCCCCGGTGAGGAGGCGAGCTCGGTAGACTTGACCAAGACTTGCCGCGGCGACAGGTTCGGGGGAGATTTCGCTGTAAGTTTCGCTAATTTTGCGATCGAGTTCCGCTTCAATAATCTCGAAAGCGCGCACCGAGTCAAACGGCGGCAATTGATCCTGAAGTTTGATCAATTCTTCGAGAAAGTCTTTGCGGATCAAATCCGGTCTGGTAGAAAGTGCTTGGCCGACTTTAATGAAAGTGGGGCCCAAGCGAGTGAGTATTTGTCGTAGGTGGGTGGCCCGTTCCGGCTGGTGTGCTGCGACTTCATGCTGCCAACTGTCCCACAGCATCCCCAGAACGAAGCCTGCAAAAGACCAAATAACGGTAATTGCGCGCCAAATTGCTTTCCAAGGACGTTTGCGGTAATACTGAGCGATCGCTTGTGGATCGTAGCGTCTAGCCTGAGTGAATTGATACTGAGGCACTCGTTTATTTTCCTCTTATCTTCTGAAAATTACAGGTTAAATTGAGAATTGGGCATCGGCCATCGGGCATCGGGCATTAGGCATCAGGCATTGGGCATCGGGGATTGGAAGTCGAAAGTTCAAATATTATTTATTCTTCGTTCTTCGTTCTTCCTTCTTCGTTCTTCCCTTTTTCCTCTTCCTTCTTCCTTCTTCATCATTGACCGATCGCACTGCAAGTTTTAGGCGAGCGGAAAATGCACCCGTTCGAGGCGGATTGCTAGCCTAAATTTGTTTCTTTTCATTAAATATAGTACATAAAAGTACAAGTGATCGGTCAAAATACTTAACCGTTCTCCCTGAACGCTGCACATTCTCACACCACTGCAACCCTGCAATTCTTTTCTCCTCCTGCATTTCCCTCGCTGATGCCATCGCGCCAAAGCTACCGGATGCGATCGGCCTTTGCCAAGCAATCTTTCAGCCCATAAATCGTCCGCTCTTGTTGATCCCTCGACAGTTCCGGGAACATCGGCAAAGACAAGACTTCGCGACAAACTTGCTCAGCCTTTGACAACTGACCTGCTTGATAACCCAAAGATTTGTAAACAGGTTGCAGGTGCAAAGGTAACGGATAGTAAACCATCGAACCGATGCCAGCTTCCTGCAACTGAGCCCGCATCCAATCTCGAAAATTGCCAGAGGGATTTTGGGCGTCTTCTGGACTTGTCAGCCGGATCGTGTATTGATTCCAAACTCCTTTTGCGAACGGCAATTCTTTGGGGACGGCAACTCCGGGCACGCGGGAGAGAAATTCGCTGTAAAGTGTCGCTTTCTCCCGTCGCTGCGCGTTCCAACTGTCGAGATACCGCAATTTAATACTGAGAATCACCGCTTGCAGGGCATCTAAACGGCTGTTGTAGCCGATTTCTTCGTAGAAATACCTAGAAGACTGTCCGTGTTCTTTGAGCACTCGCATCGAAGCTGCCAGGGCTGGATCGTTTGTCGTCACCGCGCCACCGTCACCGCAAGCGCCTAAGTTTTTGGTCGGATAAAAACTGAAGCAGCCGACATGGCCAATGCTGCCGACTTTTCGAGACTGCCACTCGGCCCCGACAGATTGGGCGCAATCTTCAATTACGGCTAAATTGTGCCGAGTCGCAATTTCCATCAGCCGAGTCATGTCTACCGGTTGGCCGAAGATGTGCACTGGCATAATTGCCTTGGTTTTGTCGGTAATTGCCGCTTCGAGGAGCTCGACATCCAGATTAAAAGTATCGCTGTCAATATCGACAAATACTGGAGTCGCACCGACGGCGCTAATTGTCTCAGCCGAAGCAAAAAAGGTAAAAGGAGTGGTAATCACTTCATCGCCGGGGCCAATTTTGAGAGCTCGCAAAGCCAAAATTAGCGCATCGGTGCCGGAGTTACAGCCAACGCACTCGGAAACTCCCGTGTAGTCGGCGAACTCTCGTTCAAAACTCTTGACGGCCGGGCCGCCTACGTAGCCGCCAGAGGCAAGCACTTTTTGCACCGCAGCGGTTATTTCGTCGCCAAGGAGCGCGTATTGGCGGGTTAAGTCGAGGGGGGGAACATTATTCACTTTTGACACCACAAATTTCAAGCATTATCAAAGCAAATTCTTGCAGCAAAACTGTTTCTCAGAAACCTTTATTGCAATATCTTATATTTGGACAGGCAAACAATCACATTATCGAAAGGGTGGGCCGGTGTTAATTCTGCTAGATTTTACAGATTTGGGTTGGGCTTTGGGGATGGTGGCGATCGCGATCGGGCTTTCGGCGTGGCAGCAATTGGGATTGGAGGGGGCGATCGCGATCGCCGCAGGGCGCACCCTGATCCAGCTAATCTTAGTCGGGTACGTGCTCGCAGTCATCTTTGACCCGGAGGGGAAAAATCCTTGGCTGGTTTTAGCAGTTTTAGCAATCATGCTGACAACAGCTAGCATGGTTGCCAGCAACCGCATCAGCAAAAAAATCAAGAACTTACTGCCCTTAGTTTGGGGTTCAATTTTGATAAGTACGGCCTTGACTCTCGCCTATACAAACTTGCTAATTTTGCAACCTGACCCTTGGTACGAACCGCAATACCTGATTCCCTTAGCGGGTATGATTTTGGGCAATGCGATGAACTCTGGGGCGATCGCGGGCGAAAGACTTGTCAGTACAGTTAATAGCAGCCAGTTAGAAATAGAAACCCATTTAAGTTTAGGTTCCACGCCACAGCAAGCAGTAAAGCAGTACCGCAAAGATGCCATCAAAGCTGGATTAATCCCGCTTTTAAATACAATGACGGTGGTAGGAATCGTAACTTTACCCGGAATGATGACAGGTCAAATGCTGAGCGGTGTCAGTCCTCTCGATGCAGCATCTTACCAGATTTTGATTATGTTTGTGTTAGCGCTGGCAACTGTAATCGCAACTCTGCTGTTGACTGAGGGATTGTCTCGGAAGTTTTTTAATCAAGATGCACAATTGATCAAATGGTAATTGGGAATTGGGAATTGGGCATTGGGCATTGGGCATTGGGAATTGATAATATAATGTAGGTAGGAACTTGTATGTGGCAGTATTTTTATGAACAGGCAAGATGCCTGTTCCACAAAGAGTGAGTTATCTTGTGGGGTGGGCTTCTAGCCCGCCCTAGCCATCACTAAGGAGAATAACCATGATTCAAACAGCAACTAAAACGCTAACTTTTGAAGAATTTGCGGAATGGAAGCCACAAAACGGACGTTATGAACTGCACAATGGAGAGATTGTTGAAATGTCACAGCCATTAGGAGACCATGAAGAAGTTATCGGTTTTTTAGCCTCAGAGTTAACTGCTGAGTTTAGAAAGGTAAAACTTCCGTACTTCATCCCCAAACAAGCATTAGTTAAGCCACTGGAAAACGAATCAGCTTATTCGCCCGATATTCCGATATTAAATCGCCCCAACTTAGCGTCAGAACCTATGTGGAAAAAATTCTCAACCGTGACTCAAGGAGCATCAATTCCGCTGGTTGTTGAAGTAGTTAGTACCAACTGGCAAGATGACTACATCAAAAAAGTAGGGGAATACGAACTAATCGGGATTCCCGAATACTGGATTGTGGATTATCTCGGTTTGGGCGGCCGGAGATTTATCGGGAATCCCAAGCAACCGACTATTTCGATTTATCGGTTGGTTGATGGTGAGTATGAAGTTAGTCAGTTTCGGGGAGATGATAGGATTGAGTCGCCAACTTTTCCTGAGTTAGATTTGACGGCGCAACAAGTTTTTCAGGCTGGATTGACTGGGGATGAAATTGCGGGCGATGCGTGAGTGTAAATATTGCGATCGCTCTGACAGATTTTTCGCCCTCACGCACCCTACAACTACAACTATTTCGGTTCGTGGCTCCCAATCCGCTTGCCTTCGCCATCGTACACCTGCATCGGGATTTTGGCGTTTTCGGCGATCGCCTCCAAAGCTTTTTGCAATGTTTGAACGTGCTGTTCTACAGCTTGGCGAGTCTTCACAGCATTGTTGTTGTTTGCTTGAATGAAAGTTTGTTGCAATTTCTGCACGTAACCTGGAGTCATCTGCACGGCAATCAAATCTTTGCTAACAGTATAGTCGCAAATCTTGGGGTTGCCTTTGCAAGTTCTATCTAAATCGGTGCGGGCTTTTTGCAGGTTCCTTTCTTCCTGCAACTTTACTTCTGCTTGCTGCAATGAAGTTGTGTAGGAAGCTATCAGCGGTTGGGCTTTCTGAGAATAGGCAGTTGCCGCCGGCACTTGCTCCGCGTAACTCAAAGCTCTTCGCCAGGATTCTGATGCTTTAAACCAGGCGTTTTTGCCCTCAAAAATTTGAGCTTCCGCTGCTAAAGTCACAGCTTGAGTATAGGCATTTTCCGAAATTCCTTCGACATTTTTGCGCTCGCGAGCTTCGGAAAGTTTGGTTTCGTATTTGGGAACTAACAGTTTAGCTTGTTGGTAAGATGTCGTGTTCGTGGGAATTTCTGATAGGATTATGAGGGCTTCTTCCCAACCTGATTGCACTTGATCCCAAGTCTCGGCTGTCTGAGCTACGGCTTCGCGAGCTTCTGCTATTTGGGCTGTACTTTTGGCCGCGAGCAGCGTTTTTTCCGCTGTTTTCTCTGT
The DNA here is from genome assembly GCF_036705285.1 of Microcoleus sp. B4-C1. Classification (NCBI taxonomy): domain Bacteria; kingdom Bacillati; phylum Cyanobacteriota; class Cyanophyceae; order Oscillatoriales; family Microcoleaceae; genus Microcoleus; species Microcoleus sp. B4-C1. The sequence goes on from NZ_JAUBUC010000087.1 coordinate 8,866, forward strand.
GCTTAACTGCCGATTTCCAGTTGCTAAATTCTTCCGGTATTCCTGCTTTTTTTTCTGAGCAAACGGATAAACTGGACTGTCTGCAGGGATTTCTCCGAGTTCGGCGATCGCACGTTGCCACAGAGCTTGCGCTTCCTGTCCGTTCTCGGCAGAATAAGGCGGATTTTGGGTTTTCTGGGCTGCTGACTGTGCGAGGCGCGCTCCATCGATCGCAGAGTTTAAATTCTGATTTTGCTTCCGATAGCTTTCCAAGGCGCTTTGAGCTTCACCACGATGAATTGACCAGGAGGGAATCGGTTCCAAAAGGGCGATCGCCTGTTTTAACTGTTTCTGCGCTTCTTGGGGGCTGTTGGCAACTTTTGAGGTTTTCAGCGTCTTCGTCGAATTCTCGCTCAACTGTTTGGCATTAGCTAAAGCACTACATTCTCCGATGACGCAGGGGCGGCTCAGCATATAATAACCGCCTGCCAAAACTAGCGCCGCGACACTGATGATTCCTACTGCAGCCAGCATCGCAAACGGTGACTGCTTGGGTTTTTGGGCAACTGTTACCGCTTCCATATCCAGCGGATTGAAGGGATTGTCTGCAATATCTGCCGGGATTGCTTGCACGCTGAAGGCGATCGGATCGGAATTGCTGGAACTCTCAGAAAAATTGGGGAAATATTCTTCATCCCACGCATCTTTCTCATCTGTTTCTAACGGTATCTCCTCCTCTACATCCGCCGTCTGTACCACATTTTCTGTTAAGACTATCCCCGTTTCTTCAGCAGGGGGATTCTCGGTTTTTTTGAACAACAGCACTGTTTTTGGTTTTGACAAAACAGGGTTGTGCATGGTAAAAGAATGGAAAGCATAAGGCTGTTTTTGCCCGGTAATTTTTAGGCAAAGTCCAATCTGTTGAATAGATTCTGGTTTTATTTCGAGAATTGCTGCTTCTAGCACCGCAAAAGTCGGTTTGGCTTTGAGAACTAAACTACGCGGGTGTTCTCCCACAACCGTTAAAGATTCATCTCGAAAATCGCAACTAATATAAAGCGGTAAGTTTTTAAATCCGGCTGCTTGCAAGTGTTGCTGCAATTTTACTTCTAGAAGTTGGGCGTTGCTTTGGATCGTTGCTGCTGTCATATTTTCTCCTCTGTCTTATCTCACAAGTTTCGATTTTAGATTTTGAATTTTAGATTTTAGATTGCAGAACAGTCGGGATTTTGGATTTGTTTGAACTTTCACCCCGATTCATTCCAAATCTTAACTCTGAAAATTCAAGTCGCCACAAAATCTTAACTCTCAAATCTCAGCTTGCAAAGCCTGTCCATAACTTTCGCTGTAATAAACTTGAGTCACATCAAAACGTCCGCCATATTGTTTGAAAGGTGCGGCTGCATAACCAAGCGGCAGCAAACAGCAAACATCTACTTCTTCGGGGATTTGAAAGGCTTCTTTCACCTTAGCGCTGACAAAACCTTCCATCGGACAACTGTCTACCCCAAAACTTTTAGCTGCAATCATTAAGTGGGCTACTGCGAGCATTGTATGTCTGTTTGTCCAAGCTTCTAGGGAGTCGAAGCAGGGACGGTTATCGAACAATTGCGGGATTGCTTGTCGCATATAACCGGCTAAATTGTCATTCATTGCGCCTGTGGTTTTGCCCAATTCGATGACGGCTTCGGTGTTTTCGGGGCTGCCGGCGCGCCGATCGCCACAACAGATTAATACTACTGGGGCTTCTACCACTTGGCGCTGATCGAAGGCGCAAGTTTTTAATTTTTCTTTGCTGGCTGCGTTTTGAAGTACGATAAACCGCCAAGGCTGCAAGTTGTAACCAGAGGGCGATCGCACTCCCAATCGCAAAATCTCTGCCAATATTGCTGGGGGAATCGGATCGGGTTGGAAGCTGCGCGCGGCCCGCCGGCTTTCGATCGCCGTTTTAACATTAATTGAAGGTTGGATTTCAATTGTCATGGATAATTGGTAATTGGTAATTGGTAATTGGTAGTTGGGAATTGCGTATCCGGTATCGGGTACTGGAAGTTGAAAGTTACAAGTTCAGTCCTGGACGAATAACCTAATTATTTAGGGTGCGCCGTGGGCAGCTTACGCCCATTAGGAATTGGGAATTATACCAGTTCCCAAAAGGATGCAACTCTAAAGAATATCCCAACCATTATGCAGTCATTCCCAATTTTTTAATCGAAAATCGAAAATCGAAAATCGAAAATGGTATCATCCCAAGCCCAACTCGCGCTTGAGCAAATTAATCGACTTAGATCCGATGTAATTTTCGGAGCATATCAGTTGCGGGGGACGAATAATATCTTCTCTAGCCGCATTGATGGCAGCTTTTACTGTAGCAAAACTCGGTTGGTCGCAAAAAATTGTTCTGGCCGATCGCACGATCGAGTTAATCTTGTACTCGTCTGAAACCAAGGCCGTCATCACCAGCAAATCCTCTCCCCGGATGCTGTGGATGATGACTTCGGTCGATCGTAGCATTCCCGGACTCAGGCTAACGAGACCCAAATAACTGTCTTTCGGCAAACCCCCGACTAGCTGGATTTCCTGGCTGTAGTCATAGATGTCTACGGGAATAACTCGCACTGAACGCGGTGCCGAAATCGATTCTGCTTCTCCGATAAAATATCGACTCGTGATCACAGTTCCCGAAGAGATTTGATCCAAAAAAGTACCTAGCTGTTCCATCGGCACTAACTGTATGGGAATACGGAGAGCTTGTTCGAGTTCTTTCGCCATCAGTTCACCCACGCCGATGTCTTCTGTGGGGGCTGTGACGACCACGCGGGCGCTGCACCTGAGCCGCCAGTCAATTTCGGTCAAAAATAATTCCCTCGCTTGGTTGAGCGTACAGCCCTGTTCCAGCAGTTGATCGATACTTCCTTGTACTATTTTGTTAGCCAGGGGATATTCTTCGAGGATCGGAGATTTGAGTTTGTTGCCTACAACTTCGTTGCCTTGAGCGCGGACGTAAATGCCCGATCCTGCTTGGGCTTCTACGAGTCCGGTATTTTCGAGCTGGCGGTATACTTTGCTGATGGTGTTGCGGTGCAAACCCGTCTGCATGGCTAGCTGTCTGGTGCTGGGCAAGCGGTGTCCGGGCGGAAATTGTCGCGAGGCGATCGCAAACCTGATTTGATTGAATAGTTGGGTGGATGCTGGAATATCGCTATCGGTTTGAATATGAAATTGAACCATTATTAAAGGCTCCGACGACTTCAACTTAGTATTTTTATAAGGTCGAGTACCGCGCCTAGGATTGCTGCGATATCTCTGTCTATAGCATAATCTTATTTGGTTGATCTGCAGCAGCCGTTCTACCGAGCGAGCGATCGCGCCTTCGAGGCGATCGATCGCAGCCTGCAGAGTTTCCTCAACAATCAGGTACTTTCAACTCTTAGCTTTATTTACTCTACAATTTTGAGATCGCTTACTGTTTTTCTACCCGTCAGCAAATAAGTTTGCATTTGCCCTTTACCTTTAATCTCGATCTCGCCACGATCTTCAAATTCATATTTATCCTGCAGTAAGTCATAAGTATAGTGGCTGACTTGAATGCGGCCTGTTATGCCGTGAGATTCCATGCGGCTGGCTGTATTTACCGCATTTCCCCACAAATCGTAAATGAATTTTTTAGTGCCGATTACCCCCGCTACCACCGGGCCGCTATTAATCCCGATGCGGAGGTCAAATTTCGCGTCTAGCTTCACATTTAATTTCTCAATTGCTACTAGCATATCCAGCGCCATTTCGGCGATCGCCTCTGCGTGGTCTGGACGTTCAATGGGAATACCTGCTGCTACCATGTAAGCATCCCCGATCGTCTTAATTTTTTCTAAGCCGTGCTTCTCACTCAGTCCGTCAAAAGCTGAGAAAATTTCATTCAGCAAGTACACTAATTTAGTGGCAGACATGGTAGTAGAAATTTGGGTGAAATTCACCAAGTCAGCAAAAAGAATTGTTGCTTTTTCAAACTTGTCTGCAATTACCCCCGGTTCGTGCTTCAACCGAGTGACAATCGGTTCTGGCAAAATATTTAGCAGTAAACTTTCTGTTTTTTTCTGTTCTTTCATGAGTGCAGACTCCATCTGCCTGCGCTTAGTTATGTCATGAAAAAACACAGAAATGCCGTCGTGAGAAGGAAAAACTCGGACTTCCAGCCACACTTTTAAGGGACGATAATATTTTTCAAATGCCACCCCAATTTGTTTGGCGACAGCTTCATGATACTCTTTATAAAAATCCGAATTCACGAATTCTGGAAACTCTTCCCAAAAATTTTTACCATAAAGTTCTTCCTGCGAGCGCTTCAAAAATTGCGAGCCTTTGTAATTGACGTAAGTAAATCGCCAATGGGTGTCGAAAGCAAAAAAAGCATCGCTCATTCCTTCTAAAAAATTGACAATTTGCTCGTCTGTAGAACGGAGTTTTTCTTCTACTTGTTTGTTCTTGATCTGTGCGCGCTTTAATTTAGTCAGATTTATTCGCAACTCCATCTGGTGAATAATTTGCCGTCCTAAAGTCCGCAGCGCTTCTAGCTGTTGTGGGGTGAGATTACGAGGAACTGTATCTATCGCGCACAAAGTGCCGATCGGATAACCATCAGGAGTTACTAGCGGGGCTCCAGCATAAAACCGAATATTTGGATCGGAAGTTACTAGCGGATTGCCGACAAAGCGATCGTCATCTAGAGCATTGGGTACAACTAGCAATTCGTTGGGATTTAAAATAGCGTGGGCGCAAAAAGCTAACTCTCTCGGAGTTTCTGGCGCTTCCAGACCAACTTTGGATTTAAACCACTGTCTGTTAGAATCTATTAAGCTAACTAAAGCAATCGGAGTGCCGCAAATATAAGATGCTAAAGCTGTTAGATCATCAAAAGCTGCTTCGGCTTCTGTGTCGAGAATGTTGTAGCGGTGAAGTGCTTCTAGCCTCTCTTCTTCGTTGCTGGGCAAAGATGCAGCTTGCATCGGAGGCCGCGAGGATCTAGGTTTACGAACAATGCGTGGAAGTATTAGTGCAGCGAATTTTCTGACTTGCGAGACCACTTTTTTAGCTAATATCGAAAGACTTATTTGCCAACCTTTATTCATCTTTATCTTTTTTCACACCTGATGGAACTGCGTATGTGCGATCTAACTCGGCTCAACTTACGTATTTACCGCAACTAACTCCTCAATCTCTGGAGCTGTTGTGGGCAATTTCCCTGTCAATACTTCTCTACCCTCATCGAGGACAAGTATATCATCTTCTATGCGTATTCCGCGCACATCGGCAAATTTTTCCAACTCCTCCCAGTTCACAAAATCTTCATATTTAGCGCGATTTTCTGGGTGATTTAAGATTGCCGGAACTTGATAAAATCCCGGTTCGATCGATACTAGCATTCCCGGACGCAAAACTCGATTCAACCGCAAAAACCCCAACCCAAACCGACTGCTTCTGGTTCTTCCTTCTTCATAGCCAGCCAAATCGCCTAAATCTTCCATATCGTGAACATCCAAACCGATTAAATGTCCGATACCGTGCACAAAAAATAGCGCATGAGCATCCATGTCCACCAAATCTTCAACATTACCCCGCAAAATACCTAAATCAACTAATCCTTCCGCCATAATCCGAGCAGCTAACAGATGAATGTCTTGATATTCCACCCCCGGACTAATTTTATCAATACAAGCATCGTGTGCTGCCAAAACTACATCATAAATCGCTCTTTGAGTCGGAGAAAACTTGCCAGAAACCGGCCAAGTGCGAGTCACATCAGCCGCCCATCCCGTTGATGTTTCCGCACCGACATCTGCTAACAACAAATCTCCGGTTTGTAGGGGATTGTGATAATGTTCGCTGTGCAGCACTTCTCCATGCACAGTCACGATACTGGGATAGGCATAGGTCATGTTTTTGGAGATGATGACACTTTCCATTGCAGCGCGCACCCCCGCTTCAATTTGAGCATTTCGGGTTGCCACCATTCCCGCTTTGTGAGCTTCTACGGTGACAGCGGCAGCTTGACGCAATTCGGCCAAACTGGCTGCATCGTGGCTCAGGCGCAGAGATATAATTGCCTTGGTTAATTCTAGGTCAATTCCGGTTGGCGATTTGGGCGGTGCGAGAGGGCGATCTAGAATTTCACGCTGTTGCAACTGAGTCCAAGAATCCTGAATTGCGATCGTTGCTGCATTTGTAGATCGCGATTTCAATTCGGCCATTGGGAAAGCAGCATCAGCCCCAATTAGTGCGGCAATTTCTGCTCTTTTCGGCATTTCTCCGTGCCAAAGAGTGCTGCTAGCAGGTGCGTCATCTAAGAACAATTCTAATTTGCCCGATTCTAAGCGAATGGCAGCATTTTCTAAGGGCAAACCAGCAAAATATAAAAAGTGACTGCTGGCACGAAAGGGATAAGTAAGTGCCGGATAATTGCGAGGAATGCTGCGCCCCGACCATAAAATTACCGGAAAATTAATTAAACTGGCCAGTTTTTGCCGCCGTTGGTGTAGAATATTAGTTAACAAATCATCACCTTGTGTAATTGTCATGGGTAAAAACCTATAATTTTGAGTTGGGTTTGCAGTCAGCCACAAGTTTTTGCATTCTCAGCATTAAAGCCCTAAAATTCTGACGGTCAATTTGGCAGCCATTTTTGAGAAAATTCTCATCTGTCACTTATTTTTTGCTAGCATTTATAGGCTGTCTTTTTTATAGTCTTTGTCGTCATCGCCCGGATGATGTGGTTAAGCAGTAAGCCTGAGCCACAGGCAGGAAAACCGGCTGAAAGTGCTACTTTGTAGGAAATTAGCATAATTATCACAACACCCGCAATGAGTCAAATTCCTTGGTCTGGTTTTTGTTGATAGGGTGACGTGAGCGATATCCTCTATTGACTGTTTTATAATTTAGACTTTAAAGTATAAGTAAAATTCACTGAAAAAACATGAAAATTTCTCATAAATCTCCTCAAACTTCTGTGCAACTACGCGATTGGCCGATCGCACATTTACCGGGATTGAGCAAGGAAAACCAATCTCAACTGGAAGAGTGCAGCATCACCACAACCGGACAACTAATTCGCCTGACGAAAACGCAAGCGGCGAAAGTGTTGCTAGCCAATCAATTACAGATTAACATTCAATATGTTAATAAATGGGTAGCGATGGCAAATTTGGCTGGAATTCCAAGTGTAGGGTGTCAGTATTGCGGGTTGTTACTGCACGCCGGCGTTGCTTCTCCGGCTCAATTGGCTCAAATGCCCGTGGAGAGATTGCACCAACAAGTTTTAAGGCTGCACGTAGCGACAATGCAGCGCAATGACTTGACTCCTTCAGTCGATCGCGTGCAAAAATGGGTTCAACAAGCTAGATTAGTCAGTAGTCATTAGTCATTAGTCATTAGTTAGTAGTCATTATTATGTCAATTCAAGTTTACGGAATCCCCAACTGCGGAACCTGCAAAAAAGCTTTCCAGTGGCTCAAAGATAGCGATGTTAATTACGAGTTCATTAACACAAAAGAACAGCCGCCGACTCGCGAAACAATTCAAAGCTGGGTAGCTGCTTTAGGTTTTGAACCCATGCGAAATACTTCCGGTCAATCTTACCGCGCTTTGGGCGATGACAAGAAAAATTGGACTAGCGAACAGTGGGTAGATGCTTTTGCTAAGGATGCGATGCTGCTGAAACGTCCTCTTTTCGTTAAAGATGGAACGGCTGTTTTAGTAGGTTTCAAAGAAGACGTAATTCGAGAAAAATTGGAGCTTTCAAGGGGCTAAGTTCAGCCAGTTGTTCGCCGCAAAAACTTAAGTTCGCCCACATCATCCGAGAAACCCCAACGCTCGTAAAACGGCATCATGTTCGGCAAACAATTAAGATAAAAATGCTCGACAGCTTGCAGTTTGGGATGAGTTAAAACTGCATCCATCAACTTCGCGCCCAGTCCCATTTTTCTGTGTGTCGGCTTGATGATGACATCAAAAATCATGGCTCTGTAGACAAAATCGGTAATGACGCGGGTAATGCCAATTAGTCGATCAGTCTCATCGACAAAACCAATGGTAACATCAGTTGCCGCCAGCATTTTCACAACATCCTCCCGCGTCCGCTTGTCGCTCCAAAACTCGTTTTTGTACAAATCCATCAAGTCGGAAACCTGGCTTTCGGTCAAAGTTTCGACAATTCGGTAGTTATCCATATCTTCCCTCATAAAAATTAGAAGACTAAAGTCCTCACCACCCACCAAGTTATTATTGTTTTACTGTTACCAAGCTAGACATTGCTTCACCCCATAGCATGAAGTTTACTGCTGCACTTCCGTTTCCGGGCTTTCAAATACCACTTTTGCATAAATCTCGCTCATCGACATTTGCACTCCCAAGGAAGCAAAAGAAACTGTTGCTGTCTCTCCCTCATATTCCCGAAATAACCATTCATTTGGTTCGGTTTTAATATATTGTGCGACTAAAAACTCAGATTGATTGACTAACACATATTCACAGAATTCAGGGATAGATCGATAAAACCGAAACTTATCCTCTCGATCGAAATCCTTGGTAGACTTAGAAAGCACTTCCACGATGAGCATCGGATTGAGGATCTCATCACTGCGTCCCTCGGTAAAAACTGGCTCCCCTTCAATCACCATCACATCCGGGTAAGTTCCCCGTCGATACCGAGGAATCCACAACCGCAAATCGTTGTGAAAAAGCTCATAGGGCTGCCCCTCAAGCAAATTTCCCAAGACTCTACTCAAATTTCGGATAATCCGGCTGTGATTAATACTACCACCACTCATTTGTACAATTTCTCCATCGCGGTATTCATTTCTAAACTCAGCAGTTTCCTCTAACTCCCGGTACTCATCTGGAGTATAAAACTTTGCCTTACTTTGTACTAACATTGTTGCCTCTGTACTAACTTTTATCTGCGTTAATCTGCGTTAATCTGCGGTTAAAAATCAATACGGTTCAGTTAAGCCCGATCCCCCCTAGCCCCCCTTAAGAAGGGGGGGACAAGAAATTACTCAAAGTCCCCCTTCTTAAGGGGGATTTAGGGGGATCTCCGAGGAATAAACAGTTTTAACTGAACCGTATTTGGTTAAAAATCATAATTAACAGTATATCACAACAAAAAAGAAACGCCCAACTTCACAGAGTCAGGCGTTTTCCACTATTTCAAAACCAGGAAAAATTAATCCCGGCGAGACACCTAATTCGAGTCAATTTTAGCAGCCACAACAGGTTGCACATAACTCAATGCCGACTGCAACATGGGAGTTTTGGTAACAGCATCATTAGCCAAATTAAACAAAGGGTTCGACAAAATTCCCGCCAATGTTGTCGCCACCAAGGTGAGTACAACGCTGACTTGCAAAGGCCGCATTCCCTGAAGGTTCCAGCGAACTTCGGGATAATTTTTCACCGCGTCTGACATTTCTTGAGGTTCTTTTACTACCATCATCTTGACCACGCGGATGTAGTAGTAAATCGAAACTACGCTGGTAATTAATCCCAGAATAACTAAACCGTAAAGTCCTGCTTGCCAGCCGGCCCAGAACAGATAGATTTTGCCGAAAAATCCAGCCAGGGGCGGAATTCCACCGAGAGAAAGCAGGCAAATACTTAAAGCTAAAGTTAACAGCGGGTCTTTTTGGTACAAACCTGAGTATTCGCTAATTTGGTCGGTTCCAGTCCGCAGCGAGAACAGGATTATGCAGGCGAAAGCGCCCAAGTTCATAAACAGGTAAACCAACAGATAAAATATCATGCTGGAGTAACCGGCTTCTGTTCCTGCAATCAAACCCAGCATCACAAAACCGGCTTGGGCGATCGACGAATAAGCCAAAAGCCGCTTCATGCTAGTCTGGGCGAGGGCAACCACATTTCCTAACACCATGCTGAGAATGGCTAAGGCCGTGAACACGAAGTGCCACTGTTCGATAAGTGCGGGGAAAGCAGTTGTTAACAAGCGGATTGCTAGGGCAAAACCGGCTGCTTTGGAACCGACAGAAAGAAAGGCAACAACGGGTGTAGGAGAACCTTCGTAAACGTCTGGAGTCCATTGGTGGAAGGGAACCGCAGAGATTTTGAAGGCGATGCCGGCGATCGCAAAAACTAAAGCAATCACCAAACCGAGAGATTGACCTTCATTCACAGTAGAAAGGTTAGCAGCGATCGCACTTAACTGAGTTTCGCCGCCCGACAATCCGTACAGCAGCGAAATCCCGTAGAGAAACACCGCCGAAGAAGAAGCCCCAATTAACAAATATTTCAAAGCAGCTTCATTGGAACGCGGGTCGCGTTTTGTGTAACCCGTCAGCAAATAAGACGAGATACTCAGAGTTTCCAACGAAATAAAAATCATCACCAATTCATCAGCGCCGCTGAGGAACATTCCCCCCAAAGTAGCGGTGAGTAAAATGCCGATGAATTCCGCTAAAGCAGTACCAGTTTGCAGTACATAGCGAACGGATATCAAAATAGTGACAGCCGCAGTCAAAGCGATAATTCCGCGAAACACTAAACTCAAGGCATCGCTGTTAAAACCGCCTAGAAACGAGATGGTATCAACGTTATCCCACTGCAAACACAAGGCAGCGACGGCGGCTAGCAAACCCGCAACGGCAACGTAGGGAGTCCAACCAGATGAACTGCGGCCTACGATTAAATCGCCGACGAGAACCACCAAGAGGGTGATGATGACAATTCCCTCTGGCAAGATAGTTCCAGCATTTAGCTGGGCAGCAAGAGTAGCAAAATCCATATTTTCAGGCAGGTTGGGTAGTACAAGCCGCAAAGGCTGTAATGGGCTGTGAACTTGTAAAAATTCTTTACCAAACACAGATTGTAGCGGATTACAGCTTCGCGATCCCACTTGGGCGGGTGTTTGTTGCCGGAGAGTCGGCGGGGAGTCGGCGGGGAGTCGGCGGGGAGTCGGCGGTTGAAACCGCGTCTATACAAACAATGTCTGCCTCCGCAGACTGAAGAATTTAGAGGAATATCATGTCCTAAGAGAACTACCACAATCAGATGGGTTCGATCGTTGGGACTTTACTCAACCGTTATCGATATAGAATTACTGTACATAGATGGTTAACACAATATAGTGCTCGCCGTCTGTCAGATAAGTGATGCCCAATAATAAAAATGTAGGCACACTATCTATTAGCCTTAATCTATCTTACGTTTTTTTAGGTAGCTACTTAGAAGATGGTTTGGGAACTGCAACGGTGGTAACACGGACATTCGGATCGATGGCGTCACCTTGAGAATAAATATAATCAAATGCCGATCGATCTTTAAGCATATGTGCCCGCAAAAATAGCGCGCTCCAACGGGCGATCGTTTCAATACCCACGGCTCGCTCTAAGGTAGCAGTATTGCGATCGGGCATCGCACCAGCGGGGTTATTAACATCGGTAATGCCGAAGTGATTTGCACCCATAACAGTAATCAAAGCTTTGGGTGGTGTTTGAATTTGGTCAAAAGTGCTTTGAGCTCGATCGGGCAGGGCGACACCATCGATAGATCCTTGAATCAACGCCACTGCAATGCCATCATTAGCGATGGGTACAAATTCATTAGCAATAGGATTCCGCAAGTTAGCTCCAAAAAATGCAGCAGCTAATAGTTCTTTCGGGCGCGTAAATGGCTCTTGACACAAATACAATTCTGGGAGACATTTGTTAGCAATCACCGATAACCCCACTGCACCACCAAAAGAATGACCCAATAAACCAAGGCGCTGCGTATCGATAACAGACGCGATCGGAGATGTGGGCTTTGTGTTTTCGATCGCCATTTGAGACAAAACCGCCGCAATTTGCGAAGTTTCCGACGCCAAATTAGGCGGTGAAGTGGGATTGAAGGGCGAAGGCCGCAAATGGTTCGGAACGACCACCACAAAGCCGTAGCGCGCCACATGGCTAGCGTAATCTGAATAAAATGATTTATCTACAAGCGCACCTTGCAATAAAAGCACAATGGGAAAAGAGTAATTACCAGAATTAATATCGGATGGTTTAGGATAATAAATATCAGCTAAATCGTTATTGCCCGATATAGTCGTACTGTAAAAGCTAGTCTCTTTAAATGGCGGTCTATAATCGATTGTTGTCGCAAAAACTTTGCCACCAATGACAACAAACGCAGCAATTACACAAACAATTGCTAGAGTTTTTACTGAAAAAAAATCATGGTTTAAATTCATCATTATTTTGGGTTTGAGAGTGCGTGCATCAGCTACTAAAAAAAAGCAAGTTGGCGACTTGCCATTAAGGGAAATTTGTGTAAAAATTGCCAATCAAATGATATCATGTCCCCTCGATCGCAATTTGTGTAGGGGCGGGTTCACCCACAATACCTGCCAATAATTGACAATCTCAAAAACCCGCCCCGACCGGGATAGTATGGTTAATCGATCGAACATGATATGACTCCTAAATAAACACGATTCCCGATCTTACACCATTTTTGAATACTTGAAGTTTAGTGTGGCTTATAGCCCGACCAAATCCTCTTTATAAAAACCTTTTCTAGAGTGGTAAATCGGAATTTCGATTGCCAATGTCGCCCCTTGATCCGGTATCGAAAAACAACTCAGTTGTCCCCCGTGGTCGTCCACTACAATAGTATAGCTAATCGATAACCCCAAACCCTTCCCTGTTCCCACTGTCTTCGTGGTAAAAAATGGCTCAAATATGCGTTGTTGAATCTCTTCGGTTATGCCGGGGCCATTATCAGTAATATAAATACCCACTTGAAAGTCGGAGAGTAACTTCGTGCAAATAGTAATAGTAGGGATCGAGCTGCTATCATCTACATCATTTGCCCAACGTTTTGGGGATTGCAACGCTTCAATCGCATTAGTCAGAACATTCATAAAAACCTGATTCATTTGCCCCGCGTAGCATTCTATCTTTGGCAGATTATCATACTCTTTTACCACTTTAATTATCGTTTGCTGTGCTTCATCTTTCAGCCGATGCTGCAAAATCATCAGCGTACTCTCAATTCCTTCATGGATATCCACCGCTTTTAACTCAGCTTCATCGAGTCGGGAAAAATTCCGCAGCGATTGCACTATTTCTCCAATTCGATCAGCTCCTATGCTCATAGAAGCAATTAGCTTCGGCAAGTCATTCCTGAGAAAAGCGAAATCGATTGCCTCCAGTTGTTCCTGGATAGCTGCTGTGGGATTGGGGAAATCTTCTGTGTAAAGTTGCACCAGCCTCAGCAAATCTTCAGTGTACTCCCTTACGGGCGAGAGGTTCCCTTTAATGAAACTAATCGGATTGTTAATTTCGTGAGCTACCCCCGCTACGACATTCCCTAAACTTGACATTTTCTCGCTTTGGATGAGCTGAGCTTGTGCATTTTGTAACTGTTGTAGAGCCAGCTCTAGTTGTTGGGATTTATTCCGCTCTTTAGCCTCAGACTCCTGCAATCGCGCATTTTGCTCGTGCATTTTTTTTTGCAAACGCTGAATAGTTAGTTGATTTTCGACACGAGCTAAAACTTCTTCTAAATGAAATGGCTTGGTGATGTAGTCTACTCCTCCCACAGCAAATGCTTTGACTTTATCCAAGACTCGATCTAGGGCGCTCAAGAAAATAACTGGAATACCCGAAGTTCTGCCATCCGCTTTTAAATGTTGGCAAACTTCATAGCCGTTCATCTGGGGCATCGTGATGTCCAATAAAATCAAATCTGGCGGGGTAGAACGCGCTGCTTTTAATGCCATTTCCCCGTTGATTACGCCCCGAACTTTATATCCTTTGTCGCTCAACATAGTCGATAAAAGACGCAGGTTGTCGGGGGTATCGTCAACCACTAAAAGATTGGCAACATGAGATGCTAATTGCTGGCTGTTCATGGGATTATTTGTTCGGTTAAGTCAGTAATTTTATCAAATCGAAAATTATGAATCCAATCGGTGAGAATCTCCGCAGAAAAAGTATCGGATTCAGGGATTGTGGAGACTAAACTTAAAATCAGGCAGGCATCAGCATCGATAGCTCCATGATGTAACTGTCTCACCCAATCCGTAGGCATTGTCGCCAAAGTTGTCCTTAATTTTTCAGTTTTTTTCCCTTCTTTTACACTCAAGTCTTGACCCTCAAGGTGAGATAATGTAACGTTCGGTAAATCTTCATAAATATACTGTACCCCTAAATGTTCAGCCATTTTGGCAAAAATCACTTCTTCTTGAAAAGGCTTGCTCACAAAATCGTCACAGCCTGATGATAAAACAATGGCTCGCTCTTCCTCAAAAGCGCTAGCGGTCAACGCAACAATTGGGGTAGCCTCATCTTGAATCTTGGCTTTAATTTGTCTGGTAGCCTCATACCCGTCTATCACAGGCATTTGCATATCCATCCAAATTAGGTGAGGTTTCCAAGTCTCCCAGATTCTAATAGCTTCTTGACCATTTACTGCTTCGCGCACCTCCAAGCCAAGCGGTTCGAGAAGATCAACCAATAGCAAACGGCTCTCCCATTTATCATCAACCACCAAGATGCGATATGAGGGTTGGTTGGGTTGTAAACCAATTACCCGCCTTCTTGATTGTCGAGGTTGAACTTCAGCCATCTCTGGGGAACTAATTTGGATATCAAAACTAAAAATTGTTCCTCGATGCAAGGTACTGCTGACGGTAATGTCTCCTCCCATCAGTTGTACGAATTGTCGGCTGATTGGTAAACCCAAGCCTGTTCCTTCTTGAGATTTCCGACCTGCGTCAGTTTGCACAAAAGCCTTAAATAAAGAATCTAGCTCAGTAGGAGCAATGCCGTAACCAGTGTCTTCCACTTCAAACGTAATAGTCCGTGGTTCGTTGTCTGTTGGGGACTTTTGTTTCGCACTAATTGCTGCAACCCGAAGCGTCACACTTCCCTTGCTCGTAAACTTTATCGCATTTCCTAGCAGATTAATCAATACTTGACGCAATTTACTTTCGTCAGTTTTTACATACTGAGGAATGTTAGAATCGATGTGCCAACTGAGCTGTAAATCTTTAGAATCCGCTTTAATTTTGAGCATTTCTTCGAGAGAATGGAGCAAATGATACAGGTCAAAGCTAGTAGGATTTAAGGTAATCCGACCTGCCTCTATTTTAGACATTTCCAGCACGTCATTAATCAGCGTCAGCAAATGCTCGCCAGAACGACTAATGATGCCTATCTGTCCCTGCTGTATCTGAGAAAGGGATGAGTCGCGCGCCAGCACTTGGGTAAAGCCGAGAATTGCATTGAGGGGAGTTCGCAATTCGTGACTCATTTTTGATAAAAATTCGCTTTTAGCCTTGTTAGCCGCATCTGCAACTTCTTTGGATTTTTGTAAGGCTGCCTCTGCTTTTTTACTTTCCGTAATATCGCTAGCTGTGCCAGTTATTCCGAGAATTTTTCCCTCGGAATCCCGCAATACAAGTGAATTAAACCGGAGATTGATAGGTCTACTATCTTTAGCTAATTGTATAGTTTCATACTGAAATACAGACTCTCCATTCAGCATACGTTGGAATATCTTTTTATCTTTTGGAAGTTGTTCAGGTAGCTGAAAATCACTAAATTTTCGCCCTATCATTTCTTTAGGCAAGTAGCCAAATATATGTTTTACAGCAGCGTTGACGAAGGTATAACGCCCTTCGATATCAAGTGACCAAATCATATCCTGCGATGTTTCAACTAAGTCACGGTATTTAGCCTCGCTTTCTTTGAGCGCTTCTTCTACCCTTTGACGCTCGGTAATGTCGTTAGTGACTAAGAGAATACACGCTTCTCCACCCAGCTCAATAATATCTGCTGATACCAGCATCTTCCTCACCTCGCCTGATGAAGTACGACAATCGAATTCCTGATTGCGAAGCATTCCTGATTCTTGCAATAGCTGTCTGTATCTGTCACATTCTTCTAAATTACCCCAAAAATTCAAATCAATTGCTGTAAAACCAATTACCTGTTCGCGAGAGTAACTAAAAGTGCTGAGGAAACTGTCGTTCACTTCGATGTAGCGTCCATCTGCGAATCGGGCGATCGCGATCGGGTTAGGACTGGAACGAAAGGCTTTAGAAAACTTTTCTTCAGACTTGCCCAAGGCTCTTTCTGTCTGCATCCTGACAGCCATTTCCAGTTGCAATTCTTGCGTTCTTTCTATAACCTTACGTTCCAGCGTTCGCGAGTATTCCCCTAATTGATCGTAAAGCTGAGCATTTTCAATGGAAATAGCAATTTGGGCAGATAAAAGTTTTAACAATTCTAGGCGATCCGTAGTAAAAGCCCCTTCAGTCAGGTTATTTTCCAAATAAAGAAGGCCAGTCAGCTTACCTTGATGCAGCAGAGGAGTACAAAGAATAGATTTCGGTTGAGTGGCTGCAATATAAGGATCGCGGGTAAATTGTCCCTCTTGAGCCGCATTATTTAACACCACATTTTCCTGAGTGCGAATCACATAATTGGCGATCGCACTTGCAAGCAAAGGAGAACCCCCAGAATCTGCTATCGGATTGAGAGGAAGCGATTGCAGCACACTAACTTCATCCTCCTGCACCGAACCTTCCGCCTCAATCGCCCAGTTTCCCGCTTTTTCTAAAATCAAAAAACCTTTTTGCGCCCCCGCATTCTCGATCGCAATTTTCATCAATCTTTCCAGCAACCTA
>NZ_JAUBUC010000088.1:0-25511 GCF_036705285.1 Microcoleus sp. B4-C1
GTTATTTTTTCTTGTGGGATGGGCATCTTGCCCGTCCAATAAATTTATGAAAAGGACTTTTGCAAGAGGTCTATTTTGGAATGATAGTTTAACAGTAAATCCTCAACCGTCAACCGCCAACCGCCAACAATCAACATTCAATCAAACTCATTCACAGCTTGCAAATAGTCGATCGCCGCATCTATCCTCGAAGAATACTTAAAAGCAAACTGATCGAACCAATATCCCTCATCGGAATTCTTATCCAACTTTTTCAGCCAAACCTGAG
Source organism: Microcoleus sp. B4-C1 (assembly GCF_036705285.1). NCBI lineage: Bacteria > Bacillati > Cyanobacteriota > Cyanophyceae > Oscillatoriales > Microcoleaceae > Microcoleus > Microcoleus sp. B4-C1. The sequence continues at coordinate 269 of NZ_JAUBUC010000088.1, forward strand.
CTTGCCTAACTTTCTGTCTGTGCGTTTGTACCTCCAACTGCCCCGCGACTTTTTCTGCTGGCTGCGGTTCCAGTGAAGCGACTGCCTGAGCTTGATTTTGCGCTTCGTGCTCAGCCTTAAGCGGTTCCACTGAAGCGACTTCCTGAGCTTTATTTTGCGATTCGTACTCAGCCTTAATTTGAGCTAAATCCCGATCCAAAGGACTAGCATACAAATTTATATCGGATGTTTTTAATGTTGGATTTGACGGCGTTTGTGCTTGCACCGGCGCCTGACTTTTCAACTCAGCAATTTTTTGAGATGCTTGATACTCTGCCTTAAGTTCACCTAACAGGCGCTCGATCGATTCCATAACTTAAACCCCCTAAAAAATCCTGCTGGGCTAACTGGCCCCTATACAATCACGGAAACTTCGCCCGCCTCCTTAATCAGTTATTGCATTCAGCAATACCTCTGTCAGGGTCATTCCTTCAATATCATCCATCGTGACAGTATCAACGATATCGAATTTAGCCCCAGCGCTTTGCAGTTCGTCATCCAATATTTTGAGAAACTTAGTAGCTTCCGGCGCATTCCCTACTTGAATGAAAGAAATCGCCAACTCTTCATCTCGATCGAGCTTCCGAGAAGCCTCTATAATCGTTTTCATCACTTCTTTGCGATCGTCCGGTTCCCCGTCCGTCACCACTAATATTGTTTCCCCATTTTGCTTGGTCTTACCGGATGCTTTGCGCTGAAAATAACTGTTCAGAGCGTCTTGCAGAACAGCAGCTAAATTCGTAGTTCCCGAAGGTTCGTTTTCTTGGAAAATTTGCACGACTTTAGCTGATGTTACGTTGTCATAGCGCTTGAAGCGACCGGAAAACACATAAACTGTTATGCCATCAGGATCAAGTTCTTCGCATTTATTCGCCAATGCGATCGTCGATTCTTGCATGAGCGCCCACCGACTTTTACCGCCCATCTGGTCTTTTGTGTACATACTGCCACTTTTGTCAATGATGATGGTATAATCGCGGTTCTGAAGCATAAGATTTTTCCTGTTAATTAAGTTTTTCCCAAAAATATCAAAACCAGCGAGCAGAAGCTGTTGAGCTTTAGTTGCTCGCTGCGTTTTTTAGTTGATTTGCGATCGCAAATACCGGAATTTAAGCTGCAACTAAAGCATCTTTAAGTGGCTTCCAGCTAAAAGCTCGATCGCCCCCCATCTCAACTGCTATTTTAACTCGCGGTTCTAACGTCGGCAAAACAGTCAAATACTCAATCTCCTGACTCGACAAAATTTGCCCTTCAATAATCCACAGCACCAATCCTTTTGCTTTCGGTGGCAAATTGTCTAATTGAGTTTTCAACATCGGCGGCACGTAGTATGTATAACCAACTGCCCCTTCGTTGCCAGTAGTTTTCTTGCCTAAATGCGGCGGTCGTACCCCGTGAACCCCCGTTAAATACATCGCCAAATCGCCCAAACCCCGCGCCGTAATCGTGTACCCACCGTAGCCCGCAGCCCTCAGCCTGCGGAGGTAGCGCCCCTCAAATCCTCCTTCTAAAGGAACGTACAGGGCCAGCGACCCCGACTTTTCCAAATCCCGAATCAGATCAGATCCCGTCGTAATCAGTCCCATAAATTTGTGTTTCCTGCTGTATCAAAATTTGGTCGATCGCTGCTTGCGAGCTGGAAATATTATAAATCCTAAAGTTGAGGCGAAAAATTCTCATCGCGGCCTTGACAAACGGCAAACACTTCATGTACTATTGTGAATTGTCGCCGTAAAGGATACTGAGTGGTTTGCTGCTCAAGTCCTGGCGCAAACAAGCAAGACCGAGACAAAACTCGGAGATCTAGCAGGTAAAAAGCCGCGAATCTCAACCCTTGCAAGACTTCCACAAGCTCGCTCCCAAATTTAAAACTCAAATTTTAAACACCGAGGAAGGCTGTTGGTTGATAACAGTTAATTGCAGGAACACTGAAATAAATGTTTCTGCACAAGAGCAAGCGGATTGACGTAAATTTCGCAATCCGAAACCTCTTGCGTAAATAAAAGGAAGAAAATCCGTGTCTGTAGGCATTCTTGGCACTAAACTAGGCATGACTCAAGTGTTTGACGACCAAGGGAGAGCCATCCCCGTCACCGTCATACAAGCAGGGCCTTGTACAGTAACTCAAATCAAAACAAAACAAACTGACGGCTACGGTGCCGTTCAAGTTGGCTACAACGAAGTTAAACCAAAGGCTCTCAACAAGCCAGAACTAGGACACCTTGCCAAGTCGGGGGCGAATCCATTGCGCCACTTGCAGGAATACCGCTTGGAAGACACCAGTTCATTTGAATTAGGTCAACAACTAAAAGCAGATACCTTTACACCGGGACAAATAGTAGATGTCATCGGTACCAGCATCGGTAAAGGTTTTGCAGGTTTTCAAAAGCGCCACAACTTTAAACGAGGCCCCATGTCTCACGGTTCCAAGAACCACCGCGAGCCTGGATCGATCGGACCTGGAACTACTCCTGGTCGCGTTTATCCTGGGAAAAGAATGGCAGGACGTATGGGCAACGTTCAAGTCACCGTCCGCAAACTAACAATTGTCCGGGTGGATACAGAGCAGAATTTGCTGCTAATTAAGGGAGCAGTTCCCGGCAAAGCTGGCGCCTTAGTCAATGTTGTGCCTGAGAAAAAAGTAGGACGTTAGTCAGTAGTCATTAGTCAGTAGTCAGCAGTCAGTAGATAGTGGTTGGTCGTTAGTAGCAAGCAATAACTAAGAACTAAAAGCTGAAAACTAAGAACCCAAAACTAAGACCTGAAAACAGACAACAGACGACAGACAACAGACAACAGACAACTAACAACAGACAACTAACAACAGACAAAGGACAAAAGATATGGTTAATTGTGTAGTGCGAAATTGGCAAGGCGAAGAAGTTGGAGAAACAACTTTAGAACTGCGCGTAGCCAAAGAAGAAAATGCGTCTCACATCGTTCACAGAGCATTGACGCGGCAACTAAATAACGCCCGTCAAGGAAATGCTTGCACCAAAACTCGATCGGAAGTCAGAGGCGGTGGCCGCAAACCCTGGCGTCAAAAAGGCACCGGCCGAGCCAGAGCAGGTTCAATCCGTTCTCCGCTGTGGCGGGGCGGCGGTGTCATCTTCGGGCCAAAACCGAGAGACTTTGAAGTCAAAATGAACAAAAAGGAACGCCGTCTCGCTTTGCGGACAGCATTCCAAAGTCGCACCGAAGACATCATTGTGGTTGAAGAATTTGCAGAGCAATTTCCGAGACCGAAAAGCAAAGAATTGCTGAGTGCGATCGCCCGCTGGGGTATCGAACCCGATACAAAAGTTCTGTTAATCTTGCCAGAACCGCAACCAAACGTCTACTTATCCGGACGCAACATCGAATTAGTAAACGTCATCTTGGCAACCTCCCTGAATGTTTACGACGTTCTCGCGGCTGACAAAATTATCGTCACATCTACAGCCATAGCTAAAATTCAGGAGATTTACGGTGAGTAAAATCGACCCCCGCGACTACGCAGATTTGATCCAGCGTCCGATTCTCACCGAGAAAGCTACCCGAATGATGGAATTAAATCAATTCACATTCGACGTAGCTCCCAAAGCGACGAAGCCTCAAATCAAAGCTGCAATCGAAGAACTATTTAAGGTCAAAGTCATCGGCGTCAACACCCAAAACCCGCCGCGCAAAAAGCGTCGAGTTGGCAAATTCGTCGGCTTTAAACCTTGTTACAAGCGAGCAACCGTAACTCTGACCGACGGAGACTCGATCCGCAAACTCCTATTCCCAGAAGTCTAGACGATTTTGGATTTTAGATTTTAGATTTTAGATTTTAAATTGCGGTTAACTGGTGAAAATTCTCGAACCAGAAAACTCGTAAGTTAACCAAATATCGCCAATCTTCAACCTAAAATCTAAAATCGATAAACGTCAAATCCAAAATCCAAAATCCAAAATCTAAAATAGATCGATTATGGGCATCCGTTCTTACCGACCTTATACCTCCAGCACCCGAGAACAAACCGTCTCGGACTTTGCTGAAATTACCAGATCAGAGCCAGAAAAGTCTCTAACCAGCAACAAGCACACCAAACAAGGCCGCAACAACCGAGGCGTCATCACCTGTCGCCACCGGGGAGGCGGTCACAAACGGCTGTATAGAGACATCGACTTCCGCCGCGACAAACACAGCATTCCCGCTACCGTCAAGGCGATCGAATATGACCCCAATCGCAACGCCCGCATCGCCCTCGTGTTCTACAAAGACGGCGAAAAACGGTACATCCTGCACCCGCTCAACTTAAACGTCGGTACAGTAATTGTCTCAGGCCCAGACGCGCCGATCGAAATCGGTAACGCCCTCCCCCTGAAGAACATTCCCCTCGGTACAAGCATCCACAACGTCGAGCTAGTACCCGGAAAAGGCGGACAAATCGTTCGCTCCGCCGGCTCCAGCGCTCAGCTAATGGCAAAAGAAGGTAGCTACGTCACCCTCAAACTGCCATCCGGCGAACAGCGCAAAGTCCGCGCCGACTGCTACGCCACCATCGGTCAAGTCGGCAACACCGACGCCAGAAACATCAGCCTGGGTAAAGCCGGCCGCACCCGCTGGAAAGGTCGCAGACCCACCGTTCGCGGTAGCGTCATGAACCCGGTAGACCACCCGCACGGCGGTGGCGAAGGCAGAGCTCCCATCGGACGTCCGGGGCCTGTCACTCCTTGGGGTAAACCAGCATTGGGTGCAAAAACTCGACGCAAAAACAAGCGCAGCGACGCTTTAATAGTCCGGCGCCGCCGCAAAGCTTCCAAACGCGGCAAGGGCGGCAGACAAAGCTAGTCATCAGTCAGCAGTCTTCAGTGCTTAGTTATTAACTGCTAACTAATGACTGAGGACTGATGACCAATGACTGCTGAAAGCTGACTAATGACTCCTGAATTACTAAAAAAATCATGTCTCGATCGCTAAAAAAAGGCCCGTTTGTCGCAGATCATCTGATGACAAAAATCGAAAAGCTCAACGCCGCCGGCCAAAAACAAGTAATTAAAACTTGGTCGCGCTCTTCCACAATCCTGCCCCAAATGGTAGGTCACACGATCGCCGTTCACAACGGCAGACAGCACGTACCAGTCTACCTCACCGACCAAATGGTAGGTCACAAACTCGGAGAATTTTCCCCCACTCGCACCTTTAGAGGTCACGCGAAAAGTGGTGATAAAAAGGCAAAAAGATAGCCGAATTAGGTGACAGGTAATAGGTAATCGGACAAACTTTTTCCCAATTACCAATTACCTTTTTCCCAATTACCAATTACCAATTACCCAAATCGAAATGGTTATAGATACCACATCCGAAATTAAGGCGATCGCCCGTTACATCCGGACATCCCCCTTCAAAGTGCGCCGAGTCCTCGACCAAATTCGCGGCAAAAGCTACCAAGAAGCGCTGATTTTACTGGAATTCATGCCCTACCGCGCCTGCGAACCAATCGTCAAAGTTTTGCGATCGGCAGTAGCCAACGCCGAACACAACGCAGGATTGGATAAATCCAAGCTCGTAGTGTCTCAAGCTTACGCAGACCAAGGCCCAGTCCTCAAACGCTTTAGACCCCGCGCTCAAGGTCGCGCCTACCAAATCCGCAAGCCAACCTGTCACATTACCGTAGTAGTAGCTCCGCTCCTAGAAAACTAAACCAGGGAAAAACGTAATAGGTAATAAACAGCTTAAAGTTGAAAAAAATGGGTAATCACCAATTACCAATTACCAATTACCAATTACCAATTACCAATTAACTCATCAACTATTATGGGCCAAAAAATACATCCAATTGGTTTTCGCCTCGGCATTACCCAAGAGCACCGCTCTCGCTGGTTTGCCGATCCCAAAAACTATCCAGAACTCTTGCAAGAAGACTATAAAATTCGCAAGTACGTTCGTAAAACCCTCAGCAATGCTGGGATTTCCTCGGTCAGAATTGAGCGGAAAGCCGATCAAATCGACCTAGAAGTGTTCACCGCCAGACCAGGCGTTGTCGTAGGCCGCGGCGGAGCAGGCATCGAAACCTTGCGCGTCGGTTTGCAGCAGCAACTCGGTAGCAACCGCCAAATCCGCATCAACGTCGTCGAAGTCCAGCGAGTAGATGCCGATGCCACATTGATCGCAGAATACATCGCTCAGCAACTAGAACGGCGCGTATCCTTCCGCCGAGTAGTCCGCCAAGCAATCACCCGCGCCCAAAAAGTAGGCATCCAAGGCATCAAAATTCAAGTCAGCGGACGCCTCAACGGCGCAGAAATTGCCCGTACCGAATGGACGCGCGAAGGAAGAGTCCCCTTGCACACGCTGCGGGCAGACATCGACTACTCCTACTGCACTGCTCAAACCATCTACGGTATTCTGGGCATTAAAGTTTGGGTTTTCAAAGGCGAAATTATTCCCGGACAGGAACAAGAGGCTGCACCAAATGCAGCAGTGCCCCGCACCAAACAAAAGCGCCGTCGCCAGAACTTTGAAGATCGATCGAACGAAGGCTAGCTAATTGTTAACTGTTAGTTGTCACTTGTTAATTGTCAGTTGTTCCAAACCAATTAGCAATTAGCAATCACCAATTACCAATTACCAATTACCAATTACCCAACTCCCTTTCGCCATGTTAAGCCCTAAAAGAACCAAATTCCGCAAACAACAGCGCGGGCGAATGAGCGGTGTTGCCACCCGCGGCAACACAGTTAGCTTTGGCGACTTCGCGCTCCAAGCCGTCGAACCCGCCTGGATCACTTCCCGCCAAATAGAAGCCGGACGGCGCGCCATGACCCGCTATATCCGTCGGGGTGGCAAAATCTGGATTCGCATTTTTCCCGACAAACCAGTCACCCAGCGCGCAGCAGAAACCCGGATGGGTTCTGGTAAAGGCTCACCTGAGTTTTGGGTTGCCGTGGTCAAACCGGGCCGGGTAATGTTTGAAATTGGCGGCGTAAGTGAAGAAACTGCCCGCGAAGCAATGCGTTTGGCATCTTTCAAATTACCAATTAAAACCAAGTTCATCACTCGCGAAGAAGACCAGTCATAGCGAAGAGCGAAGGTAGAATTAGGTCTGTATTAATCAGCATTTTAAACGGCTACAGCATTTTAAAATCTGGCTTTCATAACTTTTCTTTCCTTCGACCTTCAGCCAAGCGAGACAATTCTGTCTTCTGTCATACCGCTCGCTAACGATAAAGCACACAATTATGTCTTTGACCAAGATTAAAGAAGCTAGAGAATTAAGCGATGCCGCAGTAGCAGAGCAAATTTTAGCCGTCAAGCGCCAACTAATGGAATTGCGGCTCCAGCAAGCTACCGGCCGCATGGAAAAGCCTCACCTGTTCAAGCACGCCAAACACCGGCTAGCTCAATTGATGACAGTTGAACGCGAGCGCCAAATCCTTGCTGAGAAAGAAGCGGAAGCAAAATCAGCCCCAGCTAAAGAAACAGCAGATTCTGCTCCCAGCCCAGAAGTCAGCCCAGAGTGAGCAGCAGCCTAGCCTCGGCTCGCACAGTAGCTAAAAACAAGTCAATTGCACAACAAAAATAGGTAGCTATGGCAATTAAAGAACGAGTTGGCGTAGTAGTCAGCGACAAGATGGATAAAACCGTCGTGGTAGCAATCGAAAACCGCTCCTCCCACACCAAATACGGCAAAATCGTAGTCCGCACCAAGCGGTACAAAGCTCACGACGAAGAAAATCAGTGCAAATCCGGCGATCGCGTCCGCATCACTGAAACTCGCCCACTGAGCAAAACCAAACGTTGGACGGTTGCTGAGATTTTTGGGACAAAAAACGGCTAAGAGTTAATTGCGATCTCGCGCTCGCCCGATCGGTACTTGATTAATCAATTAGCCGTCAACAGTCAACAGTTAACAGTCAACAGTTAACAGTCAACAGTTAACAGTCAACAATCACCATGATTCAACCCCAGACATACCTCAATGTCGCCGACAATAGCGGAGCCCGCAAACTGATGTGCATCCGCGTATTGGGAGGCGGCAACCGTCGCTACGGCGGAGTCGGCGATGTCATCATTGCCGTCGTCAAAGACGCCATCCCCAATATGGCCGTCAAAAAATCAGATGTCGTTCGGGCTGTCATTGTCAGAACCCGCAAAGGTTTGCGCCGCGACAGTGGCATGAGCATTCGTTTTGACGATAACGCCGCCGTTATTATCAACGTAGACGGCAACCCCAAAGGCACTCGCGTCTTCGGCCCCGTCGCCCGCGAATTGCGCGACAAAAACTTTACTAAAATCGTTTCCTTAGCCCCGGAGGTACTTTAAAATGTACGGAAAAAAGGGTAAACCAACTAGCGAGCCGCAGCGCTACAGAATGCACGTCAAAGCAGGCGACACCGTGCAAATAATTACTGGCAAAGAGAAAGGAAAAGTCGGAGAAATCTTAAAGACATATCCTAAAGTCAGCAAAGTAATTGTTAAAGGTGTAAACATCAGAACAAAGCACGTCAAGCCCCAGCAAGAGGGAGAGTCCGGGAAAATACTCACGTTTGAGGCTCCCATTCACAGCTCCAATGTCATGCACTATTCCGAAAAAGAAAAAATAGCTAGCCGCGTTTGCTATACATTTAGCGAAGACGGTCGGAAACTGCGACAGCTCAAAAAAACTGGAGAAATCATCGATCAATAGTGATTTGTTATCAGTCATCGGTCATTAGTCCGCCTTCTGACAAGTGACTTTTCAACTCATCGCTAACAGCTAACATCGGTGGGACGGACAATCGACAAATTCCCTGACCAAGCCCAGGGACAGTTAACGAAACACAAAAACTATGCCGGACAAACTCAAAGTTCTTTATCAAGGAAAAATCGTTCCCACACTGATGGATCAGTTTAAATATACTAATATCCATCAGGTTCCTAAACTCGTCAAAGTCACAGTGAACCGCGGTTTGGGAGAAGCATCTCAAAACGCTAAGGCACTGGATTCGTCGATCAACGAAATTGGCATCATCACCGGTCAAAAACCAGTGGTGACGCGGGCGAAAAAAGCGATCGCAGGCTTCAAAATCCGCAAAGGAGTACCCGTCGGCGTTATGGTGACGCTGCGCGGCGATCGGATGTACGATTTTCTCGATCGGCTGATCAACCTCGCACTTCCCCGCATCCGCGACTTCCGCGGCATCAGCCCCAAAAGCTTCGACGGGCGCGGCAACTACAGCTTGGGTCTGAGAGAACAGCTAATTTTTCCAGAAATAGAATATGACCGCATCGATCAAATTCGAGGCATGGACATTTCAATTATCACCACAGCAAACACCGACGAAGAAGGACGCGCCTTGCTTAAAGAAATGGGAATGCCGTTCCGGGACAACTAAGCACTAGAGTAAGAAGCAAAAGATGGCAGCTAACGATACCATAGCAGATATGTTGACGCGCATTCGCAATTCTTGCATGGCGCGCCACCAAACAACGCAAATTCCAGCTACAAAAATGACCCGCAGCATCGCCCAAGTCCTCAAAAGTGAAGGCTTTATCAGCGAATTTGAAGAAGCAGAACCAGAAGGGATCAAGCGACATTTAGTGCTTTCTCTAAAGTACAAAGGTAAAACTCGCAAGCCCATTATCACGGCACTTAAGCGAGTCAGCAAACCAGGACTGCGCGTTTACTCGAACCGTAAAGAATTGCCCAGAGTATTAGGCGGAATTGGCATTGCCATTATTTCTACCTCCAGCGGCATTATGACGGATAGAGAAGCTCGACGCCAAGGTTTGGGCGGTGAAGTGCTTTGTTATGTTTGGTAGTCATTAGTCATTAGTCATTAGTCACTGGTCGTTGGCAACAGACTCAAAAATCAATCACTAAGGACTAATAACTAAGCACTAATAATCAAGGACTAATAACTAAAAACAAAGGACCAAAAAACTATGTCGCGAATTGGCAAGCGTCCGATTAGCATCCCCACGAAAGTCACCGTCACCCTAGACGGTCAAAAAGTAGCCGTCAAAGGCCCTAAAGGTGAACTTTCCCGAGTTATCCCAGCCGAAATCCTCATGGGAATTGAAGGCGAGACTTTACTCGTTACCCGCCGAGACGAATCTCGCGTCGCCAGACAACTGCACGGCTTGTGCCGCACCCTCGTCGCCAACATGGTCGAAGGTGTATCAGAAGGTTTTCAGCGGCGTCTCGAAATTATCGGCACAGGTTATCGGGCACAGGTTCAAGGACGGAACCTGATTTTAAACGTCGGTTACAGCAAACCCGTTGAAATGCCCCCTCCAGAAGGCATCACAATGGCAGTTGAAGGCAACACCAACGTCATTGTCTCCGGCATTGACAAAGAACTCGTAGGCAATACAGCAGCCCGCATCCGCGCGGTGCGTCCGCCCGAAGTCTACAAGGGCAAAGGCATTCGCTACAGCGGCGAAGTCGTCCGGCGCAAAGCTGGTAAAACAGGCAAAACAGGTAAGAAGTAACAATGAAGCTTACTCGCAAAGAATCAGTCCAGCGCAGACACCGCCGTGTTCGGCGCAAGGTGTTCGGCACCTCCGAACGTCCCAGACTAGCGGTATTTCGCTCAGATCAGCACATCTACGCTCAAGTAATCGACGACACCGCCCAGCACACTTTGGCCGCCGCGTCAACCCTCGATCCCGAATTGAAGTCAACTCTCAGTTCTGGCGGCAACTGTTCCGCGAGCGTGCAAGTCGGTCAGTTGATTGCCAAACGCTGTTCCAGCGCTGGCATAGTCAAAGTCGTATTCGATCGCGGGGGCAACCTCTATCACGGTCGTGTCAAAGCCCTCGCAGAAGCAGCTCGCGAAGCGGGGTTAGACTTCTAGAGGGGGTAATGGGTAGCGGGTAATGAGTAATTAAAAAGTAAAAAGTCAAAAGTTGAAAGTTAAAAGGCAAAATCCAGATTTCTTCTATTTTTACTTTTTACTCAAACAATTACCACTTGCCGATCGCCTTTCACCAATTACTAATTCCCACAGGACAAAACTATGGCAGAACAAAAAGAACAGCGCAACAAGAAAAAAAGCAGCAGCAGCAACAACAAAGGGCGCGAAAAAGAATCCGAATGGCAAGAACGGGTTGTTCAGATTCGGCGCGTTACCAAAGTAGTCAAAGGTGGTAAAAAACTCAGCTTCCGCGCCATAGTCATTATCGGCAACGAACGCGGTCAAGTAGGAGTAGGAGTCGGCAAAGCTAGCGACGTAATCGGTGCCGTTAAAAAAGGCGTCGCTGACGGCAAAAAGCACCTAATTGAAGTCCCCCTCACCAAATCTAACTCCATCCCTCACCCCATCAACGGTGACGGTGGCGGAGCTAAAGTGATGATGCGGCCGGCCGCTCCAGGAACCGGGGTAATTGCAGGGGGAGCAGTGCGAACTGTTCTCGAACTAGCAGGAGTCCGCAATATCTTAGCCAAACAGCTAGGTTCTGGAAATCCCTTAAACAACGCCCGAGCCGCAGTCAATGCCCTCTCCACCCTCCGCACCTTGTCCGAAGTTGCTCAAGAGCGCGGAATTCCAGTAGAAAATCTCTACGGTTAGGGCACGCGAGAATGGGAAACTGTAAGTTTTGAGTGTTAAGTGCTTGCGGTGAAAATAAAAAAATCCGCAACTTAAAACTCACGCACTCAAAACTACTGCGTACCCCCTCTCTAAATACCAATTACCAATTACCAATTACTAAAACTATGAGATTGCAAGACGCCCGACCCAAAGCAGGCTCCCAAAAGCGCCCCCGACGCTTGGGCAGAGGTATTTCTGCCGGTCAAGGCGCGAGCTCCGGCAAAGGGATGCGCGGTCAAAAATCTAGAGCCGGTAGCGGCACTAGACCCGGTTTTGAAGGAGGTCAAAATCCTCTCTACCGCCGTCTCCCCAAGTTGAAAAGCTTCCCTCTAGTGAACCGGAAAGAGTACACTACCATTAATGTAAGTAAATTAGCATCGCTGCCAGCAAACACCGAAGTTACTCTCACCTCTCTGATCCAAGCAAAAATTGTCACCACAGACGACGGGCCGCTGAAAATCTTAGGAGATGGCGAACTGAATGTACCTTTGCAAGTGCGCGCCTCGGCTTTTACCGCAGGTGCTCGCACCAAAATTGAAGCTGCAGGCGGAAGTTGCGAATTAGTTGCGTGAAGATTTGAGGTTTGAGAGTCTGTCCAAATCTCAAATCCTCAAGCTTGCTATCAGAAAATGATTTAGTCGAAAATCCCAAATCTAAAATCCAAAATCGTAACTATGGACGTTAGTAGAGAGAAAGCGCCAACTGCACAAGAGACGTTCATGCAGATGGCTCAAGCTGCTGGTTTGCGAGGCCGCATCCTCGTAACCGTTGGCTTACTGATTTTAGTACGCCTGGGTGTCCACTTGCCAGTCCCCGGCATCGATCGAGTCGCCTTTGCCCAAAACGTCCAAAATAGCCCTTTAATTGGCTTTCTGGATTTGTTCTCAGGAGGCGGCTTGTCAGCGTTGGGGATTTTCGCGTTGGGGATTTTGCCCTACATTAATGCTTCAATTATTGTGCAACTTCTAACTGCGGCTCTGCCAAGCTTAGAAGACTTGCAAAAAAATGAAGGGGAAGCGGGGCGGCGCAAGATTTCTCAAATTACTCGCTACGTTTCATTGGGCTGGGCAATTCTGCAAAGTATTGGCATTGCGATTTGGGTCAGCCCTTTTGCTCAATCTCCAGCGCCTTTATTCATAGCAGAAACTGCTTTGGCTCTGACAGCCGGCTCAATGTTTGTGATGTGGATATCGGAAGTGGTGACGGAACGAGGTATCGGGAACGGAGCTTCCTTGTTGATTTTTATCAATATTGTGTCGGTATTGCCACGCTCTTTGGGACAAACTTTTGAATTGGCTCAAAGTGGGGACACGCAAGTTGTCGGCCGCGTAGTCGTTCTACTGCTGGTCTTTTTGGTGACGATTGTCGGGATTGTTTTTGTTCAGGAAGGTACTCGCCGCATTCCGATTATCTCTGCCCGGCGCCAAGTCGGCCGCAAAGTTTATCGGGAGAGCCGGAGTTATCTGCCCCTGCGCTTGAATCAAGGCGGAGTGATGCCGATTATTTTTGCATCTTCGGTGTTGATTGTGCCTTCTTTCCTCGCTCAGTCTCTCAATAACCCGTTTTTGGTTCAAGTTGCTAATGTTTTGAGTCCGAACGGCCCAGCCCCTTGGGCTTACGCGCTGTTTTATCTGACTTTGATTCTATTCTTCAGCTATTTCTACGCTTCGTTGATTGTCAACCCCGTAGATATGTCTCAGAACTTGAAGAAAATGGGCGCTAGCATTCCGGGAATTCGTCCGGGTCAGAAAACGAGTGATTATGTGGAGAAGGTTTTGAACCGTTTGACTTTCTTGGGAGCGATTTTTCTAGGTCTGGTGGCCATTGTACCAACTGCTGTAGAAAGCGCGATCGGAGTGCAAACTTTTAGAGGTTTTGGCGCAACTTCCCTACTGATTCTAGTAGGTGTCGCGATCGAAACTGCTAAGCAAATTCAAACTTACGTCATCTCCCAGAGATATGAAGGAATGGTGAAGTAATCGTAATGCAATTTATTTTCATGGGGCCTCCAGGGGCGGGAAAGGGAACTCAGGCTCAGATATTAGGCGCTCTCTGGAAAATACCCCACATTTCTACCGGCGAAATCCTGCGCGCCTGCGTGGTGGCGAAAACTGCCTTGGGTCTAAAGGCGCAAGCCTACATGGACAGGGGTGAGTTGGTTCCCGACCAATTGCTGATGGATATCGTGCAGGAACGCTTGAATGAACCGGACGCTAATGCGGGCTGGATTCTCGACGGCTTTCCCCGCACTGTTACCCAGGCAACTTTTTTAGACAAACTGCTGCACGAGCTTAGCGGTGCCGAGGGGAGTACATCGAACCCAAAATGTGGTCTCAAAGCTGTTAATCTCGACGTTCCTGACGACATTTTGGTGTCTCGCCTGCTGTCGCGGGGCCGGCAGGATGACAATGAGGAGACGATCCGCCGTCGGTTGCAAGTTTATCGCGAGCAAACTGAGCCTTTGATTGATTTTTACAGCGGCCGTCAACAGTTAGTTGCGGTTGATGGCGATCGAGCAATGGAATTAGTCACCGCAGAACTGCAACAATCTCTCTCGATCGACTCTTGAACCCTCTCAATACAGCTTGTTACTCACAAGCTTTTGCTAAGATATGTTAACTAGGAGCTTTTTGTGCTATCAGGTTTTGTGAGGGTTGCTAGAGACCGGATTGAACTCGATACTAATTGCCACAACTTTACTCAAGTAAAGCTAAAACAAGCGGTTGGTTGAGTATTAAAGTCGATCGAGGCGCCCTAATTATTGCCCCCCGTTCCCGTTTGACTCCTTCCAGTAAATAGGTTTTGAGGCCAACGCCGGGACACTCCTAGTTAATCAAATGTAGAGTTGAGGTAAATACCAAATTGTCTAAGCAAGATTTAATTGAAATGGAAGGGACAGTGACGGAATCCCTGCCCAATGCGATGTTTCGCGTTGACCTAGATAATGGGTTTAACGTGCTGGCTCACATTTCCGGCAAGATCCGCCGCAACTACATCAAAATTCTGCCTGGCGATCGCGTCAAAGTCGAATTGACTCCCTATGACTTGACCAAAGGCAGGATTACATATCGCCTTCGGAAAAAATAGGCTTAGATAAAACTTTCTAAAAACTAATTCTAAGTTTAATTTAGAGAGAATTTGGTAAAAAGCTTCAAATTTATGCTATAATGCTACGTTTGTAGTGTTGCCGAGAAGGGCGTCAACAACCTACCGGTGTATCGGGTTAAGTCATTGTTACACCGTAAAAACATCGCTCGCCACCACTCTGGCGCAGGCGAACTTTACCCAGCAATGGGAGTGGGTGCAAGCGGGCTCCTTCATGAAACAACCCGCACTTTATACAATTTAATCGAGGAGAGGTCTACACCTTGCCCAGCCTCTCCTCCCACCGCTCTACGGGCAGTCCCAGCGTGCCTGTTCTCCGCTAGAGCGGGGTTCTCCAGGCAGGAAGAAAGATGAAAGTTCGAGCATCTGTCAAAAAAATTTGTGAGAAATGTCGCGTCATCCGCCGTCGCGGTCGAGTGATGGTGATATGCACTAACCCGAAACACAAACAACGCCAAGGTTAGAAAAAAAGAAGATTGGGCACTGCACGCAGGTGCATCCTAATTGAACATTGTAGCCAAACAGGAAAACTAGGGAGAGAAAAAGTGTGGCACGGATTGCCGGGGTAGACCTTCCACGCGATAAGCGCGTCGAAATAGGTCTGACATACATTTACGGAATAGGCTTGTCGCGAGCCCAAAAAATTATCGCTGCAACAGGCGTAAATCCTGACACTCGCGTCAAGGATTTAACAGAGGCCGACGTGACAGCTCTGCGGGCTCATGTAGAAACAACATACCAAATCGAAGGAGACCTCCGGCGCTGGGAGTCAATGAACATCAAGCGCCTGATGGACATCGGAACTTATCGCGGTCGGCGTCACCGTTTGGGTCTGCCGGTGCGGGGACAACGAACCCGTACCAACGCCAGAACCCGTCGTGGCGTCCGCCGAACAGTTGCGGGCAAGAAAAAGGCACCTTCCAAGAAGTAACATCTTTTTGGGAAAAATACGCTGGGGGCTGCTGGCTCCTAGCGCTTCGGGACATTAGTTGAGAGAAACGTTAAAGAGACTAATATGGCGCGACCACAAACAGGCAAGAAATCTGGTGCAAAAAAGCAGAAACGGAATGTACCCAATGGGGTAGGCTACATCCAGTCTACCTTTAACAACACGATTGTAACTATTACCGACCTCAACGGCGAAGTGATATCCTGGGCATCGGCAGGTTCCAGCGGTTTTAAAGGAGCTAAAAAGGGAACTCCCTTTGCCGCTCAAACAGCAGCAGAAAGTGCTGCCCGCAGAGCCAACGACCAAGGAATGCGCCAAATAGAAGTAATGGTGAGCGGGCCTGGAGCAGGTAGAGAAACTGCAATCCGGGCGCTGCAAGGGGCGGGACTGGAAATCACCCTGATTAGAGATGTTACCCCAATTCCTCACAACGGCTGTCGCCCTCCCAAGCGGCGTAGAGTCTAAAACGATTTGAGATTTTAGATTTTAGATTTTGGATAATGGCTAACTGCTTAAAGTCACAAACTAATGGTTCTAACTGTTGCCCCGTCCATCCAAAATCCGAAATCCGTTCAGGGGTATGCTCTGCAATCTAAAATCCAAAATCAAAAATCCAAAGTGGAAAAGGGAGGTCACTCCGTGGCGCAGTTTCAAATTGAATGTATAGAGTCTAACACTGACAAAGACCGCAGTCAGTACGGAAAATTTGTCCTGGAACCGCTCGATCGCGGTCAAGGAACAACTGTTGGGAATGCGCTTCGGCGAGTTTTGCTGTCAAATTTGGAAGGAACAGCAGTAACTTCAGTCCGAATCGCGGGCGTCAATCACGAGTTTGCCACGATCGAAGGGGTACGTGAGGATGTTCTAGAAATTCTCCTGAACATGAAAGAGGTCGTCCTCAAAACTCATTCTCAGCAGCCCCAAATCGGCAGGTTGCGGATTGAGGGGCCTGTCACAGTTACGGCCGATCGATTCGATTTGCCCTCAGAGGTGGAATTGATCGATCGTTCCCAGTACATTGCAACTCTCTCCCCAGGCTCAGTTCTGGAAATGGAATTCAGAATTGAAAAAGGCATCGGATACCGAGCAGTAGACCGCAGTCGCGATGATGGGTCGGCTTTGGATTTTCTCCAAATTGACGCCATCTTTATGCCGATTCGCAGAGTCAACTACAGCGTTGAAGATGCTAGGGTAGGCGGTACTGTCGAGAAAGACCGGCTGATTATGGAAATCTGGACTGATGGCAGCGTGACTCCTCAAGAAGCTTTGAGTCAATCTGCCAACATCCTGGTAGATTTATTTTCACCTCTCAAAGACATCACCCAAGATTCTCTCAAACCAGAGTATCCAGGTGAAGCCGATCCTACTAGCCAAATTCCGATCGAAGAATTGCAGTTGTCCGTCCGGGCTTACAACTGTCTCAAGCGGGCTCAGATCAACTCAGTCGCAGACTTATTGGATTATACCCAAGAAGACTTGCTCGAGATCAAGAACTTCGGGCAGAAGTCTGCTGAAGAAGTGATTGAAGCTTTACAAAAACGCTTGGGCATTACCTTGCCACAGGAAAAATCAGCTAAAAGTTAATCAACGGGTAACGGGTAAAAAAGTTCTGAATTTTAAGTAGGTGAGTTTTTAAGTTAAAGAAATCACCGCTCAAAACTCGCGGACTATCCCGGCACCCAATTACCAATTACCAATTACCAACTGCCATGCGTCACCGCTGTCGCGTTCCCCAACTCAGCAAACCGGCTGACCAGCGCCGCGCCCTACTGCGCTCGCTGACCACCGAATTAATCCGCCACGGTAAAATCACTACCACTCTCGCCCGCGCCAAAGCGCTGCGCTCAGAGGCGGACAGGATGATTACCCTGGCCAAAGATGGCTCCTTAGCCTCTCGCCGCCAAGCTATGGGCTATATCTACGATAAACAGTTAGTACACGCCCTGTTTGAGGCTGCCCAAGAACGGTACGGCTCGCGCAACGGCGGCTACACCCGCGTAGTGCGAACTGTCCCCCGTCAAGGAGACAATTCCGAAATGGCGATCGTTGAACTGGTTTAATTCCATTTTGGGTTGGAGATTTGTGATTTATGACTGACAATCCAAACTCCCCAATCGAAAATCCCCAATCGATACAGCGCGTTGCTCTAGTAATCCAATACCTCGGCACTAACTTTCACGGTTGGCAGCGACAGCCGAACCAGCGTACAGTACAAGAAGAAATTGAAACAGCAATATCGACTGTTCTGGAACGCCCGGTAACGCTGCACGCTGCTGGGAGAACCGATGCGGGAGTTCACGCCGCTGCTCAAGTAGCGCATTTTGATGCCCACGGCCCAATTCCGGCTCACCGCTGGGCAAGCGTTCTCAACTCTCGACTGGCAAAAGATATTTTAATTCGAGCTTCGGCAAAGGTGGAACCTACCTGGCACGCTCGGTTCTCAGCCAGTTGGCGGCGCTATCGCTACACCCTTTATACAGACCCGACCCCTAATTTGTTTGTGCGTCCTTTTGCTTGGCACTGCTATCACGCTCCTGTGGATGAATCTTTGATTCAGACAGCATTGACACCGCTCATCGGGCGGCATCACCTGGCTGCTTTCCACCGCGCGGGTTCTGCCCGCCCCCATTCCTGGGTGGACGTGCAAGCTGCCGAGTGTCAGCGTTCTGGGCCTCTTATCTATATAGAGGTTCAGGCGAGCGGGTTTCTGTACGGGATGATGCGGCTGCTGGTGGGGTTGCTGGTGCAGGTGGGTCGCGGGGAAAGGCCGATCGACAATTTCACCGATATCTGGGTCAACGAACGCCGAGAAATGGTAAAATATGCCGCTCCCGCTCAAGGTTTGTGCCTGCTGCGGGTTGGCTATTCAGAATTTCCCTTTCCCCCAGAGGTCTGGTACGACACCCAGCCAAAATTAGTCATTAGTCATTAGTCATTAGTCATTAGTCATTAGTCATTAGGTAACTACTAATAAAAAACTAAGGACAACTAACAATTAAAAACTGACAACTGACAACTGACAACTGACAACTAACAACAGTTAACAGTTAACAGACAACTAACAACAAACAATGAACAAAACTTACGTCCCTACTCAAGACTCCCTAGAGCACAAGTGGTACGTGGTCGATGCCGCTGACCAGCGGCTGGGCCGTCTGGCAACAGAAGTTGCCATGTACCTCCGGGGGAAACACAAACCGACTTACACTCCTTCTATGGATACCGGCGACTTCGTAATTGTCATCAATGCGGACAAAATCGCTGTTACTGGCAAAAAACGCACCCAGAAAATCTACCGCCGCCATTCTGGAAGACCGGGCGGGATGAAAACAGAAACTTTTGCCAAATTGCAAGCACGTTTACCCGAAAGAATTGTCGAAGAAGCTATACGAGGAATGCTGCCTCACACTTCTCTGGGCAGACAACTGTTTACTAAACTCAAGGTGTACGCTGGCCCCAACCACCCGCACCAAGCTCAAAAACCAGAAGAATTAATTGTTCACACGATTCCGGGAGGAAATGAGTAATGCAAGCAACAGATACATCGGGTCGCGCTGTGTACTGGGGTACCGGCCGCCGCAAGTGTTCCGTAGCGCGGGTGCGCTTGGTTCCCGGCACTGGCATACTGACTGTCAATGGTAAAGAGGGGGATTTGTACCTGCAATTCAATCCTACTTATTTGGCTCTGGCTAAGGCCCCTCTGGAAACTTTGGGTCTGGAAAATGAGTACGACATTTTGGTAAAAGTCGAAGGCGGTGGCTTGACAGGTCAGGCTGACTCGATTCGCTTGGGTGTCGCTAGAGCACTTTGTCAATTAGACCCGGACAACCGCAAGCCTCTGAAGACTGAGGGCTATTTGACTCGCGACCCGCGGGCAAAAGAACGGAAAAAGTACGGTTTGCGGAAAGCTCGCAAAGCTCCTCAATACTCGAAGCGGTAATCCAGGGAAGAAGGAAGAGGGAAGAAGGAAGAAGGCAAAATTATCCAGATTCTATCTTCCTTTTTTTTTTCAAGTCTATTTCCTACGATCGATCGCTGGTTCCAACAGATATAAGGCAAAATTCGTGCTGTTGTTGGTGTACAAGTCCTTCGGCAGCTAAAATGGTTGTAAAGTCAAAAATTAGAGAGTAAAAAACAATGGCAAAAGAAGGCATTCACCCTGAGTGGTATCCCGAATCTCAGGTTTATTGCAACGGCGAACTTGTGATGACTGTGGGATCAACTAGACCAAAGCTTCAAGTTGATGTCTGGTCGGGAAATCATCCTTTCTATACTGGCACTCAGAAGATTATTGATACTGAAGGTCGTGTGGAGCGCTTTATGCGGAAATACGGCATGACCGAGGTAGAAATGCCAAAGGCAGATGCTTCCTCTGGACCGCTGAAAATGGAAGATCCGAAAGCAGATGCTGCTAAGGCGGCTGGTAAAGGCAAAAAGAAGAAGTAGCCGGATTGTCATTTGTCCGCAGTTTGTTGAGAGTAGTTCTTTCTACTGGCAACTTACCGCCCTCGGATTTTAGATTTTAGATTGAAGACTTCGCTAGGCAGGCAGTTGAGTTCTATCGCGTAGAGTTTGATCGACATTCTATCCTAACTGCTCTTGAGTTCTAAAATCTAAAATCTAAAATCTAAAATCTAAAATCGATCCGCCCTCGGATAGGAGAGTTTAGATTGAAGACTTCGCTATGCAGGCAGTTGAGTTCTATCGAGATTCTATCCCGACTGTTCTTCAAATCTAAAATCTAAAATCTAAAATCTAAAATCTAAAATCGATTGACAAAGGACAACTGACAATGGCTGAATCTTATTTGCTGGATAAATTGAAGTCGGTAGAGCAAACTTTTAATGAGTTGACTCGCCGCATGGCTGACCCGGATGTGGCTAGGGACAATCAAGAGTTTCAACGGGTAGCGAAAGCTCGATCGTCCTTGGAGGAAGTGGTCGATACTTTTGCTCTGTGGAAAACCACTCAGGAAGATTTGGTGGGCGCGCGACAGGTTCTCAAGGAAGCCGCGGGCGATCGAGATATGCAAGAAATGGCTGCGCTGGAAGTTCAGGAACTTGAGGCGAACCTGGAGAATTTGGAAAGTCGTTTGAAGGTTTTGCTGCTCCCCCGCGACCCGAACGATGACAAGAATATTATGCTGGAAATTCGGGCGGGTACTGGCGGAGATGAGGCTAGTATTTGGGCTGGAGATTTGCTGCGGCTGTATTCGCGCTACGCTCAAACTCAAGGCTGGCAGGTGAAGTTGGTGAGCGAGTCGCTGGCGGAAATGGGCGGCTTTAAAGAGGTGATTCTGGAAATTACAGGCGACAGCGTTTACAGCAAGCTGAAATTTGAGGCTGGGGTACACCGGGTGCAGCGGGTGCCTGTGACTGAGGCTGGCGGCCGGGTGCATACTTCGACGGCGACGGTGGCTGTGATGCCGGAGGTTGATGATGTGGAGATTCACATCGATCCGAAGGATATTGAGATGAGTACGGCTCGATCGGGCGGCGCTGGCGGCCAAAACGTGAACAAGGTGGAAACTGCTGCGGATTTGTTTCACAAGCCGACGGGAATTCGGATTTTCTGTACTGAGGAGCGCAGTCAGTTGCAGAATAAGGAGCGGGCGATGCAAATTTTGCGGGCTAAGCTCTATGAGATGAAGTTGCGGGAACAGCAGGATGAGGTGAAGTCGCGGCGTTTGGCTCAGGTTGGTACTGGTTCGCGATCGGAGAAGATTCGCACCTACAACTATAAGGACAATCGGGCTACCGACCACCGTTTGGGGGAAAATTTCTCGCTCAATAGTGTTTTGGAAGGGGATATTGAGGGGATTATTCAAACTTGCATTTCTCAGGATCAGCAGGAACGTTTGGCTGAGTTGGCTGCTTCTACTAATTGATGGAGTGATGGGGGGCTAGGCGCATTGTTTGCTCAGCCTCAGTTCCCTTGTTACGCGGGAGATATGGTTGAGTAGGGCTTCCCAAATTGCATCGGCGCTTTGGACAGGATACTTGAAATGTTCGAGGTCGTATTGTACAATGACTTCTAGGGGTGCTAGGATTTGCTGGTTTCGACAACCGGCAATTGCTGCGATCGCCTCTTGTTCCCATCTGGCAAATAGTCTGTAGCTGAAAAAGGAACTGCATTTTTGTCCTTTCTGGTTCAGGTAAACCACTATTACTTGATGTTGTTTGGGGTAAACTTTGACTATGCGGTTGACGGGCATTCTCAGAGCTTCGGCTGCTTCTATTTTGGAGATTTGCCAGCGCTGGGGTTTTAGCCAACCGGAGGCTGTAAGGCTTTGACGTGTATTGCGTGTCTTGCGAGTCATTTTACTGCCCCTGATTGGCTACAAATACAATTATGATTTCAAAACTATTTACAGTTTAACTGGTAAACTTTTTGCTGTCAAGCAAGAAAGACAGATTCTTTGGTAGATAAGTAAACTAGGAGTTGTGTTGATCTGGTGACTAATACTGTGGACGCAGAAGCTAGGAAGAAACTGAGCGAAGTTGTTAAGCTAGCCCGTGGCGACCTGAGTTTTAGCGCTTTTGGTAGGCTATTGGGAGTCTCTGGGTCTGCTGTTCAGTATTGGGAAAAGGGCCAGGTACTCCCGGATACGAAAAATTTGACTCAGATTGCGGCAAAAGCGGGCTTTACAATGGAAGAGTTGATGGCTCATCTCGAAGGTAAGCCAATGCCGGAACCTGTCAATACCAACGAGCTGCTTAAGAAAATTCAATGTATGCCGATTAGTGAGTTGGCAGTGATTGGTAGAGCTGTGATGGATAGGCTCGCTGCTGCTGCTGAGTCTTCTGGGTAAGGACAGTAGATGGCGAGCTATTTAAGGTGTTATTAAAATCATAGTTGTTACTGATTGGTATAGTTGTCATGGTAGCAGCGATAAGTTTTCTTGTCAATAACAAGTGGAAAAATCATAAATTGAGAAGTAAACTTGTTAAGGGTGGTTAAGTGGTAACTGCGATTGTGGATGCTGAAGGTAAGAGAAAACTGATCGAGATTGTTAAGTTAGCGCGTGGCGACCTCAGCCAGCGAGCTTTTGGCAAGCTTTTGGGCGTGTCATCGACTGCTGTACAGTTGTGGGAAAAAGGCCAGAGCATCCCGGATACGGAAAATTTGACTCAGATTGCTATTAGAGCTGGTTTCACGCTAGAAGAACTCATAGGTCATCTGGACGGGAAGCCGATGCGGGAACCGATGGATACAAACGATATGCTTAAAAAAATTCAATGTATGCCGATCGCAGATTTGGCGGTAATTGTCCGAGCGGGCGTGGAGCGGCTGGCTAATGCTGCTGAGTCTTCCGGGAAATATAGCTAAGCGGTGTTTGTGCGATCGCCCTTAAAAATTTCCACCACTCGTGCATATCACAAATCGAGTAATTTGTCAAGGTTAAATCTACTTTGTTACGGAGTGCGATCGCCCTTATGGACTTACCCACTCCGACAAAGAAACCGGGTTTTTTACCTAATCTGTCGGTGACAACGCGTCTTTTCGTAAAAAACCCGGTTTCTGGGCCCTATACGATCGCCCTTATGAAAAAAGCACTCGCCCTATCCCTGACTCAATATGTCTAAAAATTCTCGGACAATGCGATCGGGTTCTTCTGTGCATCTGTTAGCGTCGCAGTAGTGGATGATGCTGATTCCGTGAGATGCAAACACGCGATCGCGCGTTTCATCTTTTTCTGTGTCGGGATGCCATATTTCCAGAATTCCCCATTTGCCTTGGTGGAATATGAGGAAATCTGGTTCTTGGTTTTGTCTACCTGCGGGTGTTGTGAGGCGGGCTTTGGAGTTGGGGAAAAAGAGGGTGTTTGTGCGATCGAGCGCTTCGGCTATTTTTACTTGTTCTTGGCTGTGAAAGCGCAAATCATTCCAGTAATAAATTAGTTCTTCTGATTGAGACTCAATTCCTTCGTTGTTTCCCTTTTCATCCTCTATCTTTTCATCGCCTAAATTTGATTCTGTCTTATCAGGATTGATTGCATTGTCTAAATTAGCGGGAGATGAATTTGCTCCGTTTAAGTTATTTGCAAAGCATAGTATTGAGCCACTTAAGTCTGCTCCAGTCAGGTTAATTCCCATTAACTGATTTCGCTGTGAGTTCACTTGATGTCGCCGCAAGTATCCATTTACTACTGACTTTAGGTTATTTCTTTTAACATTATCATCAAAAGCTTTTGAGAGTAACTTCCATAATTTTCCAGCAATATACTTGATGTATTCATCATCATAACTGTAGATTTGAGCAATTTCTTTATAAGACTGTCGTCCTTCCCAACATTGTCTGAAGATTAGCTCTTGCACGTCGTTCAACCGTTTGCCATCTAGAACTGTTTCCACGAGCGCTAGAGCTTCATCAGCAGTCATGGGTCAATTCTCCTTAAAAATATTTATTTTTCTATATCCTAGCACTGGCAGAAATATATTATCACTTTTGATCGCTTTTGATCCCTTTTAATCGCTGTTCAAGCTGAGGCATAGTCGCTATAGTAGAGAAACGCTTAGCCCAATTGCGATCGCGCTGAACTTAACAGATGCTATAAAAAAGCCTCTAAGTCTTACATAGTATGGTATGGAGGATATTACCCTCCCTCATTAAACCATATTTACACAAATAGGAATTTTCCAATTTCCAACAAAAGTAGAGCGACATTTATGGATGAAATAGGTGATTTTTTTAATGAATGTACAGCAGCTATCACAGAAATGGTAGTTGTTGTTACTGGTGCATTGGGTTTGGTTGACAATACTCTCGATCATTACCCTTCAGAACAACCATGTGAGCGGGCCTGGGGTGAAGAATCTGATTTTCTGAGTTGCAGAGAAGAAGACAATTGGAAAGCCTACAATAACATAAAGGATATAGAAAGACCAGAGAACAAAAATGACGATAAGGGTTCCTTTTTTGGCTTATTTGGCGGTGGCGGAGATGATGATGAATCAGATTCTGGATACAACTATGAGCCTGCGTCATCTGTAGAGGAATCATCTGGTGAATGGTCAATATTTGGATGGTCTGGATCTAGTGAAGATTGTAGGGTTGATACCACTACCGACTATGACTCCACTACCAACTATAACTCCAGTAGTGATTATGACAGTAGTTCTGACTCCAGTAGTGATTATAGCAGTGACTATGGCGGTGGTTCTGACTCCAGTAGTGATTATAGCAGTGACTATGGCGGTGGTTCTGACTCTGACGGCGGCGATGGAGGTAGTGACTATGGCGGCGGTAGTGACTCTGGTGGCGGTTCTGACTCTGGCGGTGGCGATGGAGGTAGCTGGTGGTAGGAGGGTGGCAAAACTTTCCTAAGTCAGTCAATAGCAGATTTATGAGCATCCCGCTTGAAAACACCGGGCGGGGTACTAGAGACACTGGCTAAAATCAATTGCTGTACTTAAGTTATTCCCATAACGAAAATCAGCGAGGAGATGAAACACAGAATGACTGGTGAACAAAATAATGAATTCATTGATATCATCGATCGAGCAACTACCTTTGAAGATGCTCTTTATACGTATCCGCTCAATAAGTAGGGGTAGCAGAGAAAAAAAGTAAGCAGAGTAAAAAAAGTGTTATAAAATAGGACACATG
>NZ_JAUBUC010000198.1:0-2248 GCF_036705285.1 Microcoleus sp. B4-C1
GGACGGGCGGGACGCCCATCCCACAAGAACAATTAAAATTGTAAGTTATTTAATTCGCGCTCCTAAGTGGGTACAAATAAACAGAACGTTGACAGAGGACGCCTGGGTGAAAGGATCTACTTGCTCTCACTATAAATCCTAACTAAATCCGACCCTACTTTTACAAGATAGTATGATTTTTGGCGCTTGCTAGCTAAATACAATATTTCCTAACGGTTATCTTAGTCGATCGCCCAAACACTTCTATCCGCCATAATTGCCCCCTTCAAATTAACATCGGTCAAATCAGCCCTCTCTTTGTTACAGCATTTTTGGTAAATAAAACTGGTTTGTGAGCGTCGAGAGAGCGTCCTGGAATGTATGGAAAATATGCGGTTTAGCAGCGAAGAATTAACGAAAAAACCCGGTTTCACGTTTGCAGTGCCAATGCCCCTGTCCCACTTTCGCCCAAATTCACACAAAAACGATCAACCTGCAGGCTCGGAAGCTTGTTAAACTTTTGGTCATGCCACGCTATTGGTGAGAAATCGACGGCTAGCCACAATCGTCTGCTAACGCCCCCGCAGTGCTGGGCTGCGCGGCCTGCACTGCACACTGCACGTAGGTGAGATTAGCTGCAATCAACTTTCGGGATGCCGCTGCTAAAGTCGCGGCCGCCAATGTAGTTGTTCGTTTTAAACTAATTAAACTAATTATTTAAAGGAGTTGCACGTCAATGACACAATTGTGCTTATAAGAAATATCTGGCTCGGTGCCCTCTCAAACCAGGGTTTTTCGCTAGTCTGGTGCTATTTGTGAGTTAGTTAAGCCCATAGCAGCTAGGATCGAGCTAACTCACGGTTAAACTAAAGCTCGTCATGCGGCGTTGCCTCTCAAAACCCGGATTGAGTCTTATGGCGCATTACCGCTCCTCTGTATGTTTGTTCACCTGCATTGCCTGTCTGGGCGTTGCGTTCAGTCCAAGTGCCGACGGAGGGCAACAGGTACTCAATGCCTCTGCGCGTGCTGTTTCCCAAGAAATTGCTCAGGCGAACTCTCCCCCGGACGATCGCCAGAATTCCAAGCCTCTAAAACCGTCTCCAGCGCCCGATAAAAGCAAATCTCAGCCGTCCAAAACGTCCAAATCTAATTCTAAGATCCCGAAATCGGTATCCAATTTGCTCGTCATTTTGTCTCGTCAGCGGGGGTTCTTAATGTTGGGTTTGGCAGCAGTTGTCGTCACGGCAGCGGCAGTATTTATCATGCTCAAATTAGTTAGCAGTGACGAGTCAAATTATCCTAAGCGAAGACGGGGAAGACTTGAGCGCCACAACCCAAAAAACTCTCCATTCACTAATCCCGATTCTCCTACAAACTCGCACCAAATTAGGCCACAAGAGACTTCTTCTGGGGGACAATCGCTGTCAGCCTTGCCCTACCCTTTTGGTTTGCCAAAAGGCCACAGTATTGAGAGCAGCGCTCAACCTTTTATCATGGAATCCCGGCAACCAGAACCCGATGATGCAGCCGTCGAGGGCGATCGAATTAATTCCGACACCTCGCCCTTGGAAACTCACAGCAACGGATACAGCAACACAGGTTTCAACATTCCCGAAACAACTAATCAAACCGATTCCCTAGCGAAGAAGAAAAATATTGCCCTTCCCGAAACGGATCGTAGACCTCAAGTTGATATTATTGAAGCACTGATTGAAGATTTGCAGCAGCTAAATCCGGCAAAGAGAGGCAAAGCAATTTGGGAACTAGGTCAGCGGGGAGATTCCAGAGCAGTTGAGCCGTTGCTCGATTTGCTAGCAAATTCCGACTCCAAGCAGTACAGTTTAATTTTGGCAAGTCTCTCGGAAATTGGCATTCGCACGCTCAAACCCATGAATAATGCGTGGTCAATCTCGCTGCAAAATGAAAATCCCGAAGTGCGTAAAAATGCAATTCGCGACTTGACGCGGATTTACGAATTGGTGAATCAAATCAGTTACTTGTTGCACCGTGCGACGGACGATCCAGATCCAGAAGTTCAGGAAACTGCTCGCTGGGCAATCAATCAGTTAAACCGCCTCCGTCCGCGTTCTGGGATGGATTAATAAATGTAGCAATTTTCAAATTATTTGAAAATAGAGATTTGAGATGGGAGAATTTATAATTTAGATTATGTTAGAATTAGTGACGGCTGACTAAGCTGTGGAGCATTTAAACCAGTAACGAGGCTAGTAGGGTGCGTCAGCTAGAACCCTTACGCTGAAACGGAAAA
>NZ_JAUBUC010000089.1:0-25461 GCF_036705285.1 Microcoleus sp. B4-C1
GCCCGTCCAAAAAGGACGGGCGGGACGCCCATCCCACAATAACAATTAAAATTGTAAGTTATTTAATTCGCGATCCTAACTGGCGCTAACATATCTAAATGTAGGGTGCGCCGAGGCACACCTTACCCTAATTTTAAATAGAATCGAAAATCGAAAATTCTGTCACCGTTCTAAAAATCATCATCAGGGCCCTCATCAGGGCCCTCATCCGAGTTCTGATCGCGACGCACAAGTTCAGAAGGAGGCCTATCGTTACTCCATGCCCACCACACGGAATCGCACTGGCAGCGGTAAAATTCTTGCCATTTGCGACGGTTGAACTCGGTATATACTGGCGATCGACGATTAATCCAGACATCAGCGGCATCCGTGCAGCTAGCGCCGCACTTGGGGCAGCAAAACTCATTAGCGTGAACCGCCGTCGCAGTCCATTCAGGAGGATGTGGAGCAAAAGCTTCCATGTGTTAGAGTTTCTATCTAAACTGCTGGTAATTACGGCAAATCAAGGGTTGCTAAAGATCCGCAGAGTTCGGAATGACCTAAGCAATGACATAAGTACGCTGTTGAGTGCGTAATTCATCTGCCCGTTATTTTTTTTAGCATTTGCCGTCAGATGAATAGTATAACTGATGTGGTGCAAGCCGTCGATCGGCATTCTCAGCTATTTCAAGGACTAAGCTCATGTCTATCTACAATCTTATCTCGTTTCTGGGCATCTTTGGCCTGTGTGCGATCGCCTGGGTTTTCTCAGAAAATCGCAAAGTTCAGTATATACCTTGGCGCGTCATCATCTGGGGCATTGGCCTGCAATTAGTCTTAGGATTTTTAGTATTCCTGTTCCCCCCAACTCGCATCGCCCTAGAGTGGTTTACTAGCTTACTGGATGGAGTATTCACCGCTGCTGACGCTGGAGCGAGGTTTGTATTCGGGAGCAATGTTGTACCCATACCTGGTAAAGAGCCGGCAGTTAATTTAGGATATATTTTTGCCTTTAGAGCTTTACCGACAGTCATCTTTTTTTCTGGCCTCATGGCCTTGCTATACAACATCGGCGTGATTCAAATTATCACCGAACTTTTTGCCAAAATATTTTATACGACAATGCGCTTGAGTGGTGCGGAAGCCCTCAGCGGCGCAGCCAATATTTTCGTAGGAATTGAAGCCGCAATTGTCGTCAAGCCATATTTGCCAAAAATGACTCGTTCCGAACTTTGTGCAATCCTCTCTTGCTGTTTTGGGACGGCCGCTTCTTCAACTTTAGCAATTTACGTTAGTTTTCTAAAGCCTGTTTTTCCAAATATTTTAGGACACTTAGTTTCAGCCTCAATTATCGCCATTCCCGCTTGTTTTGTCCTCTCCAAAATCTTAGTACCAGAAACAGACACACCCCTGACAATGGGCGGCATTCCCAAGGAAGAACGGAAGCCTAAAGGCCGCGAGTTTGTGGGCGAAGAAATTTCCGAAATGGACGGCGAAGCGATGCCACAAGAGACAGTTGGAGGAGAACCCATCGAACGAGTCAGCCCTCTCGATGCAGCGATAATTGGTGCATTGGACGGTGTAAAAATGGCTGTGGCCATTGCCGCTGTTTTGATTTTGATTTTAGGCTTAGTTTCCTTAATCAATCAATTCTTTGGTTGGCTGGCAATTTTGCCCGGCCCAATTGGGGGCTTTTTCAAAGTTGTCACCTTAGCCAACATTATGGGATTTTTATTTTATCCCCTGACGCTATTAACAGGAGTGTCCATTGACGACTCTTGGCAAGCATCAGTAATCATCGGACGGCGACTGTTAGAAACAGCGATTCCGCCCTATCAAAGTTTAGCAGAAGCATCGGCAAAAGGACTGGTGAGCGATCGTACAGTTTTAATTGTCAGTTACGCCCTTTCCGGCTTCGCCCACTTAGCCTCCGTCGGCATATTTGTCGGCGGTACGATCGCCCTAATTCCATCCCGCCGCAAAGACATTTCCGAACTCGGTTGGAAAGCATTATTTGTCGGCACCTTAGCCACAATGATGATCGCTTGCATCGCCGGCACCTTCGACACCGGAGACGCCAGCATTTTAGGCGCTAAAACAGCCCCTGTTGCCCCGCTAACAGCCCCTGAATCTCTAAAATCACCGCCATCCCCAGCCGCGAATTCAAAGCCGTCAGTTGCCCCAGCAATTGCCAGTCCGAAGCCTTCGGCTAATACCGAAAAAGTGGCTCCGAAAGCTCAAGAATCTCCCTCTCCCGCATCCAAGAAAAACCCTTAATAATCTTCTATTGACTTGTAGGGGCGGGTTTTTCCAACAATATTTAACTCCCGTTAAAAATCTACAGAAACCCGCCTGCACACAACCAATAACCTACATCAACTTTGCTTTCGATAAAACAAGTTAGGAACGGACTCTGACCCAAGAAACCGGGTTTTTTACCAAATCTGTGGTTGTCACAAAGTATTCTCGCAAAAACCCGGTTTCTGGCCACCCGTGCATCAGATTGCGATTTGCCCTTGGGTGAGTGAGGGCGGGTTTTAGAGATTGTAGGTTTTAGACAATTATGGTTGGTGAACCCGCCCCTACAAGCCCCTGATGGATGTTGTTGTTTTTTATGCCGATGCAAGCAATTCCCAATTCCCAATTCCCAAAATTTATGAATCCCGAACCAGAAATTCGCCGCCTGTTAGATGTGATGCCTGCTTCCGGCCGCATGATGTGTAAAATTATTAATAAGCCACAACAATCAGCGGTAATTGACTGCGATTTTCCTTTACCTTGGAATCAATCTCGCCCGATTTATATTAATTTTGATTTGTGGCGGCTGCTATCTAAGCCGCAGCGGGATTTATTGCTATTGCGGAATGTAAGTTTTCTGTGCAATTTTAAGTGGTTTAAACCGGATATTTATCAAGGTGCAGCTCTGGCAGGAATTGTCGGGACTGTTGTAGAATTGTTGCAGCCAGATGCGGTCGGCACTGCGATCGCGGGCGGTTTGACAGGACTCGCCATGACTCGAATTTGGCGCGACAACCGCAGTTCCCAAGTAGAGTTAGATGCTGACGAAGGGGCGATTAGAGTCGCGGGAAGGCGTGGTTACAACGAAGCTGAAGCGGCCGGACATTTACTTGGGGCGATCGAGGCTGTGGCGCAAATTGAAGGGCGCAGTTTGGATTTTAATGAGTTGATTCGGTGTCAAAACTTAAAGGCGATATCGGGTATTTCGGCAGTGGGCGTACCTGATAGTGTGAGGAAAGAGTAATGCGATCGCAAATTATAACCATTCATCTCTGTACAGACAAACTAACAAGTTGCTTGAGAACCCGCATAGCTTCATTTAAGCCATTATTGCGACTATTGGAAATACTAAATAAATCTGACAGCGCATATTGATTTATTTCCCCGCGCAGCAGCTTCAGGAAAATATATTCTTCGCCGTTACTTATCATCCCAAAAGTAGAGTTTTCGGGGTAAGGATTTCCCATCATGTATGCTAAAGTCTGGGGAATCGCCCGCGAAACACTGAAACCATATTCTTTACTTTCAATTACCACTATCCAAAATTGATTTTGAATGACTAAAGCATCAATCCGCCCCTGTAAAACCCGATCTTCGTCTTCTGTGACAATCTCCACTTTCAGAGACTGTTCGCCTCTAATTCTAAAAGGCAAATCGCATAAACCCATGACATCGAGGAGAGGATGCAGCATGATAATATTGACTGTACCTTCCGAAATTTCATCTCCTTCTATATAGGAAAAATAGCGATTTTTCAATCTGTCTAAAGAAGCTATTTCACTTGCCGTCAATTCGGGTAATTCCCCCAGCCATTCGGTAAATGCTAGGGGATTGCTGCTGCGAGTTAAATTGAACTTAGTGCGGAGATCGCTCAATTTTGTAATTGCTTTACTAATAGCAGTTTCTTGAATCATAAACTTGTTTATCTATCTACATTGTTAATTGTATCATAATTTTTTATTCTCAAATCAACGCACGGCTATCAAGTCGCTGGACTGAACTACGCACCGCGCTAACTTTACAGCGTGGTGCAATACGATTGCCTACTTATTTTGAGGTGGCGTTTGCCTAAAATCTGCCTAGCCTTGCTTCGGTTTTTTGAACCTTTTACCTTTCTATATACAGGACGTTGACAATGCTTAAGAACTTTTTCGCCTTGACGGCGGAACTTGGGATTTTCAACCATTACTCGGTTTGAATCGGTGTAATATTCCTTTAACCCCACGTCTAAGCCAATAGTGTTCCCAGAGGGTTCTGTGTTTTCTTTTCTGTCAACATCAATGCAAAATAGATTATCAATCTATCCCCCTATGGCTCCTCCTCATCTACTCGCCGACTGAGATAATCCGGCAACTCATCAAAACATACCCCCACCAAACGGCAAAAATCCCTCATTTGTCGAACAGTCATCGTAGGTTCGTCTCCCTTTTCCCATCGCCGCACCGACGAAGCCGACACCCCCATCCGCACAGCCAACTCTTCTTGGCTCAAGTTAGCGTCCTCTCGCAGTCTCCGAAAAGGCAACTCATTTTCTGGTTGCCGTTGACGTTGCCTTTTTTTTACCATATTATTATAACAGCTTATTTTAATCGCCTAATTTAAGCGGTTAAATGACTTGAGATAGGCACAGCCATAGCCAGAACAGACTGCACTAAAAATAAAAGGTGCAATTCTGTCACTTTTCTATGGGCAAACATACCCAATTTAGAATACAGCCATGAACACCCCAGAAACTGCGAATGCCTGGATTATTTACCGACTCCTGCCCAACTTTCAGCGCTTACCTGTCGCGCAATTTCTCAGCCGCAGCGAAGCAGAATCTTCCCTGAAAGTCATCCGGCAAATGCTACCCAATACCGAATTAATACTTGCTTTCGAGGTTGGGCCAGAAAATCCAACTACCGAACCGACTCAGCCCCCTGCTAAAAAGCCAAACTTGCAAACTTCAGTTAACCAAGAACTCTTGAAACTTTTCATTATCAGTTCTCGTCCTGTTGTTTCCCGTGTCATTCATTCTTTTCACCGCGATAATTTTGCCTGTGTTTCTGACTGGAGTCCGCTTGTCCCAACTCAAAATCCCGGTGAAGTGATGAGCGTCTTAATTAAACATTTGGCCGCTGACTCTTAGTGACGGTCTAGTTCCCGCCTTGGTAGGGGCAATCCCTCGGCGATCGCCCCTTACCTATGACCTAGAACAGTGATAAACTTGATATTCATACCCATCCACCGCAGGCAAATCGCGCGATTCAACCTGACATTTTTGTGCTGCTAAATTGACAGGTGCGCGAAAGTTCACCAACCACAAATCTAGCGGACGTTCCAATTGACTGAGTGTTTTGTCAAGTGTCCCTGCCGCTATTCCTGGTGCATCCCTTCTCTGATTAGCCAAAAGAAACAGCGGAGAATCAAAGGCTTTAACTTCTTCTTTCTTCCTAACATCCGTTACATCCGTTACATCCGCTACAAAATCCGTTGCCGAACTTCTTTCCCATTCCCACCCTATCCCCATCAACTCTCCTATTTCTACATGAGTCTTTTGAGTAGTGGCAATTAACACGGGAACTTTCGATAATTCGCGGACAATCGGAATTAAAAGGTCTGGTTTGTAATATTTGCGATAGCCAAGATTGGAATTTACTGTGACACCGCTAAAAAAACCCATTACTAAAATTAGCAGAACTGCTTTTTTGCCCGGAACTTCGATCGCCCGTAAATTAAACCATTGACTTTTTGCTGTAGGTGTGTTAAAAATAACCGCCAAGGTTGCTCCTAAAAGCAATATCACCCCCGGAAAGTAGACGAAATTGTATCGTGCGCCGCGAGTTAGGTCAATCCCTAGAATATATGCAAAGCTGAAAAATTGGAAAATTGCTCCTAGCACAAATCCGCCGAAAATAACAGTACCTAAACGAGTATCGGGCGTTGTTAAGGAATTTTTAAGAGCGCTAAACAGGATGGGAAGCACCAATATAAAAAATATTGTCATTGCGATCGCCGATACAACTACTACTGCCAAATTTGGCGATTCCACCGGCAGCAGAGAGATGACAGTGATCCATCCAGCTAAAGCTTGAAAAATCGGATTAACCCAACTTAAAAATGTGCGATCGCCGCTGACAATCCAATTAGTTAGTTCGCTGCCGTACTTGTTGGACAAAAAGACCGGCAACCAAACTAAACCGCCAGCCAAAGTGCCGATCGCTACGGCTAAAAGCCGCCAGATGATTTGAAATTGCCAAATATTAGGCTGCTGGCTGTTGTCAATTGCCAATTTTCCATTAAACTGCTGCCAGATTACAGCAATTAATGCTATTGCTTCCGCACACAAAGTCAGTACAAAAAAGTAGTGAACCGCAATTCCCAAACAATTAACAACTACCCAAAGCAGCACCGCCCAAATAGGCAGGGGAGCGCGCTGTTGCAGCTTTCTTGCAGCTAATACGAGGCAAAAAAGAGAGGCAATAACTAATAAGATTCCTAAAGTGTAATGGCGAGCTTCTTGAGCGAGATAAATGCCGTAGGGAGAAAGTGCCATCATCGCGGCCGCACATTGACCGACTAAACGGGAATTAAAAGCAAACTTGCCTAAAAAGTAAATAGCGGGAACTGAAATCACACCCAATAATGCAGGAAGAGCTCGCCCTATCCAAACTAAACTATCCTCGGTCGGCCCAAACAGTTGCATCCACCAATGAGCGAGCATAAAATATACTGGTGGATGGTTGCTTTCTAGTAGCAAATTGCGGAGCACGTCGGCGGTGTCAGCATCGGGGCGCAATTGCAGCGGTTGTAATAATGTAGAAAGCTCGATCGCGCGATCGATCGGCACACCGCGAAAACTGTTGCCCAAACTAAATACTAGAGTCGAAAACTCGTCTGTCCACAGCGGTTTCGAGTCCAAATTGGCAAAGCGCAAAATCAAGGCGATCGCCGTCCACAGAAATAGCAACAACAGTTGTTTGTTCTTAATCATTAATTCAGTCAATCGATTTTAGATTTTAGATTTTAGATTTTAGAATTGAAGCATTGACTTGCGCGAGATAAATCCGGGGGCTTGTATCCTAGATGCTTTCGGTCATTCAAAGGCATAGGGCAGGAGACCAATTTGTCATTAGCCATCAGTCATTTTATCCATTATCAATTACCAATTACCCATTTCGCATTACCCATTTCCCATTACCTACTTCACGTCCGTCACCCGCCAACTCAGCTTCATATTGATCCAGAAATTCCACAGAGTCACAGTTGCGATCGCAATCAACTTAGCCCAATATTCGTTTACCTTAAAAACATTAAACAGCACATTCACCAGCAGCACATTTATCATCAAGCCAATCAAACAAATCACATTAAATTTTAACAGCCGTTTCAAGCGCTGGCGCTTTCCCGGCTGCCGCTTAGAAATATCACCAAAAGTCCATAAATCGTTCCACAAAAAATTATTGAAAATTGCCACTTCAGCAGAAAAAATGGCACTGCGAGTCAGCCCCAAACCGAGGACAGTCCGCAGCAAGTAAAAAACTCCCATATCCACAAAAACGCCGCTGAAACCAACCACGCCAAACCGCAGGAATCGGCCCATCGGCCAGCGGGCAAAGCGCAACCGAAGCAAATGTTGCAAATACTCAATATACTGTTTCCAGGTAACTTTGCTCTCCCCTTCTTGCCGCTCGTGAAACACGTAACCAACTTCTCCAATCCAGCGGATATCGCCTCTGCCGAGCACTTCAATCAATATTTTGTAGCCAGCAGGATTCATGGTTTTGCCCGCTATGCAACAGCGCCGCACCATAAAATACCCGCTCATCGGATCGGAAACTCGGCCCACCACTCCCGGCAGGATCACCAACCCCACGGTTTGAGCGCCCCGCGATAAAAATCGCCTGACAACGCTCCAGTCGCTCACCCCGCCCTCGCCCACGTGACGACTCGCAGCGGCCAAATCGGCTCCCCGCTGAATTTCTGCTAAAAGCTGCAACAGCGTCTCCGGGGGATGCTGCAAGTCGGCATCGATGACGCCCAAAACCTCGCCCCTAGCCGCCTGCCACCCGCGAATCACCGCTGTGGAAAGTCCCCGCTCGTCTTCCCGGCGCATCACCCGCAATTGCGGATATTCCGGTGTCAGGGAAAGGGCGACTTCCCAAGTGCGATCGGGGCTGTCGTCATCGACTACAATTAATTCGTAGTTGCCGGGAATGATGCCATCGAGCAATTGGCTCAATTTTTCCACAATACTCTGGATATTCCTGGACTCGTTGTAGGTGGGAATGACGAGGGAAAAATAAATTGACGGTGTGCCTGCGTCTACAAAAGTTGAACCGAAAGTCTGTATAGCAGGAATTTGCAAGGGCCCCGACGGCACTGGCAATACCTGATTTGGTTGGTAGCTGCCCATAATTTCAGTGTTCAGAAAGTCAAGGATAGTTTGGTAGAACTTGAGATTGTAAAATATCGTTCCTCCATAATTGATTAGTTAAAATATAAAAACGCCTTAATTCTAGTCAGTAATTCTGTAATTGAGTTAAAAAGAAAACTGTGGATGCAATTCTCGATCGAGCTTTACAAGGTTATAACATTTCTTCTGCAGAGGCATTGGTACTTTTGCAGCAAACAGAGCCAGACGCGCGAGCTTCTATTCAAACAACCGCTGACTTGCTCCGGCGCCGACAATCAGGGGATACTGTCACCTACGTTATCAATCGGAATATTAACTTTACTAACATTTGCGAGCAGCATTGCAGTTTTTGTGCATTTCGCCGCGACGAAGGAGATGAGGGCGCTTTTTGGTTAGATGCAGCTCAAATTCAGGAAAAGGCAAGTGATGCAGTGCAGCGGGGTGCCACGGAAATTTGTATGCAGGGGGGCTTAAATCTTCAAGCTAAGCTCAACGGCGCATTTTTACCTTATTATCTGCAATTGGTGAAAACTATTAAGGATAAATTTCCGCAGTTGCACTTGCACGCTTTTTCGCCGCAAGAAATAGAATTTATTGCCAGAGAAGATAATCTTAGTTTCAGCTATGTAATTTCGGCTTTGCGGGATGCGGGAGTTGGTTCGATGCCGGGAACCGCAGCGGAAGTTCTCGACGATTCTGTGCGACGGGTGATTTGCCCGGAAAAACTAAATTCGGCAACTTGGCTGGAAATTGTGGGAACTGCTCACAGTCTGGGTTTGCCGACAACGAGTACGATGCTTTGCGGGCATATTGAGACTGCCCAACAGCAGGTTTTGCATTTAGAAAAAGTGCGATCGCTCCAACAAACTGCGATCGACCAAAACTATGGGGCACGCATTACAGAATTTATTTTACTACCATTTGTCGGACAGGAAGCACCGGCACCTTTGCGGAGTCGAGTCGGCCGCGACCAGCCAATTTTAGCAGATACATTGTTACTCACCGCTGTATCGAGAATCTTCTTAGGCAATTTGATTACCAATCACCAACCGAGTTGGGTAAAATTAGGTTTAGATGGAGCTACAGAAGCGCTGAAATGGGGCTGCAATGACATCGGCGGTACATTGATGGAAGAGCACATTACAACGATGGCTGGTGCGGTTGGCGGCAGTTGTCAATCTGTGGAAGATTTGCAAAATGCGATTAGTTCTTTGGGGCGGAGTTATCAGCAAAGAGATACAATTTATCGACCTTTAGGGGTTGACAATTTGGCAGTAAGTGTGTGATTTTTTGGATGGGAAGTGCGAAGCCCGTAACGTCTCCTACGAGTTTAGCCGTTAGCGAAGCCCTCGGAGAGGATCGCACTTTCAAATTCTTCTAGCGCTTGCAAATTTCCCACCTGCCAAGCACGTTCCACTGTAGCAGGAATCAGTTGGGCGATCGCGATTTCTGGAAAATTCGGACTCATATCGGATTCTACATACTCTCCATCTTGCAGCAAATAAATGAGAAGTCTGCCACTGTCATAAACCCATACTTCGGGAACTCCAATCATTTTATAGGCATCTATAGTAGTTTTAGAAGTTACATCCGTCTCAATTGCTAAATCCGGCGGCGGAGCGTCGGGTTGCAGTCTGCGGCAGCCGATCATCCGTTGATAATTTAGAATGTAAAAGCAAGCATCAGGTTCAACTCCTGCTGCACCTTCCCGTTTGAAAGTAGTAGAACCAAAAGGTTGGTATCTTCTGCCCGCCGACTTGAGTAAAATTTTGACAATATCAGAGATTAAATCTCTGGGAATTTCGTGTTCTGGTAAAGGAACCATAATTTCTAAAGTTTCTTTGCTGTAAGCAACTCGTGCCGAGCGCTTTTCTCCTAATTCCTGCAAAATAGACTCAAATTCCAGCCAAGTTATATTGGGAATAGTTACGACACTACCGGGAGAAAGCGTTATTTGGCTAACGGGTTTTAGGACGGGGGTGATAACAATCATAAGCTGAATAGGGAGCTAGTTGTTAAGTTTGTGCCAAGGGCAGGCAGGATGCCTACCCCACAAGAGTTTTTGGATATATCTGTTGAGTTTAGCACGGGCAACCAGAAGAGATTCGCGATCGCACTTTTGACTCAATTCTAGAAAGCTCGATCGCACATTTATGACTTCATTGCAGCCGGATTAATTTGACTAACAGACTCATGATTTCTCCCCGATCGGGTGTAATAATGATGCGATTGTCGGGAATGGCGATGGGATGAGTCCAACGAACAGCTTCCTCGTAGCGCAATGCGTGCAGTTGGTGGATAGTTCGCCGTACCCCCAGCGGCGAACCGATGATGACGTGACGGACTGCTTCGCGATCGCCCTCAAAGGTTTGGTTGGTTAAAACATTGGGCGATGTTTGGTTCGACGATGAATCTTGCAACATAGCTTTGACCAATAATTTTGGATAGGTTGGATGCTTTGTAACGGTAAAACCGCGTACAATAACAAGTTGAAGAAAAGACAGCAATTCCCCTACAGCACAAGTGGCTTACCTGGTGCGGTCTAATCTTTATTAGCTTAAATCTAAATTAATTTAGGGTAGATGTCAATTATTTTAGGCAAAACCCAAATAAATTAATATAACTTAACAAATAGCCTATGGAAACCTCAGAAAGAGCCGATCGATCGCCCCTAATGCGACTGAGAGTTCAGCGGTTTATGACTCAAAAGCAGCTAGCAGAAGCACTTGGCGTTACGGAAGCGACGGTAAGCAACTGGGAAGCTGGGCGATCGGTACCGAAGCTAACGCCTGTTCAATACAAGAAGTTGCTAGAGATTCTGCAAATTACCTCTGCTGAATTACCAGACCAATTTGGTTTTCCTAGCGATGCTGATGGATAGAAAATGGAATATTATAATTGAGGCGTTTTATTTAAACGAACTCATACAATGTTTTGAAAAAAAAAGGAATATGAGACTTAACATCGCTACTTTGCTCTGAATAAAATCTTCCAATTTCTAACGATAGTTGCTCTCTAAATACCCAATCTTCCCGGCTAAAGTCACCGGAGGGCTTAATTTGATGCCAATAATCCTTAGCTTTTTTAATTGTCAGCAAAACTGCGATCGACTGATTCCTATGCGTTTCATCTACAGCATTTTGAAACCGCTCTTTCCACGAAGCCTGAAATGCTTGAACTTCACTACAATCCAATCCCGAACAGTAACTAATGCGATCGAAGGCTCTCTGTATGTTGTTTTGTAAATCCAAGTCGCTACAAATTGCATCAGCCATATCCCGATAAATATTTGCGAGTACCGCAGGATTCCCCTGATAAATGGGCTTGTTACAACAATTGTCAAATATTGGTTGAAGTTCAGGTGTCAGAAAATATGCTTCTTTATGAATCAAACCTGTAATCCAGATCCGATGCTTTGCTGCGTTTTGCTCTTTCACCTGCGATTTTTCGTAAAGATTCCGAAAAATTGCTTCTGTATCTGTAAAAATATAATTGTCGATCGTTTGCAGTTGCAAATCTAAATCTATCATTGCAAAAAGTCGATCGGGATCTAAATATGAATTAGTGGTATCCTTTTCGTGTAATATTGAAAGAGTAAAGTAGGTGTCTATTACATCTTTGCGATCGCCACAGTTAAAAAATTCCGGTAATTTCTGTTTCCACCATATCGGAACGCAAGCCTTATAAAAGTTGGCATCTGGCATTTGCTCCATTGCTTTATAAGCTTGAGGTGACTCTCTACCCTGCGTCTTCCGAATATCACCTTCGCACAATACCACAATTTTGTTTTTAATTCTGCGAGATTGAAGAATTGCCTCACAATGTTTTTTTAGCTGTTCTGGATTAAGACTCATTTGTAATATTAGATTCTTGTTTGATCAGTTTTGGCTCTATTTCTTTAACGTGAGCAGGTGTCAGAGCTTCACACAATGCGTAGGAGTGAGTTGCGAGAATATATTGATTGCTGGGAGCCCACTCTTTGAGGTCTGATATAATTTGATATTGCCAATCTGGATGAAAAGCAATTTCAACTTCATCCATCAAAACAATAGCATCTTCTATGTTGCGAGACTTAAGCCATATATAAATGCTGAGTCTTTTGAGTTCACCGTGACTTAAATCTTCTGGATATAGTTCTATAGTTTCACCATTTTTCTCTAATTTTAAATTTACTCCCGAAAGGTCTTTGTCAATATTTATTGTTTTACAGCTTAATAAAAATCTTAATTCATTTACTAAGGTTTGATAGCTGTTACCATATTTACCTGTTTCTATAGCTTCTTTAAAATCTTTATCTCTAGCAGCTTTAAAGGCTTCAATGAGTAAATCTACATCCAGGAAGTCATAAGTAAAAAATCCTTTTAATTGAGATTTGGATTTTTGAAGTTTATCGAAATAATGCTCATTTGTCTGACTGTGGCTTTTAAATAATAGTTCTCTAGTAGATCTATCGAGAAATAGAAAAACTTGTGTGGAGGGTGCTGCTAAAAATATTTTATCTGAAATTATCTTTAAAAAATCGTTTGTTTCTTTCCTATCTATATTATTTAAATGACAGAGTAAAGCTTCCTTTTGCTGATTATTTGAATTTTTTTCACTTGAATAGTTACATATATATGTCATATTTTTTTCTTCTGTTAAATATTCAATTATCTTTTCCCAAACTTCCTCACAGCTTCCATACGTAGTTTTCAAATTATTTAGATTATTTTCAACTTCTTCTACTCTGTGTTTGATTTCGTCTTGAAAACTTTGAATTTCTTTAATAGATACATTTTTTTTGGAGTTAACAACAGATATTAATGCTGAAACTCTTGAATTTGATACCAATTGTTGCATAAACCAAAATTCGCTTTGAGCCGTCTCAAACCTTTGTTGATCGTCTTCAATGTTTTTGATTGTATCTAATCGATGACTACTGAGTGTTAAGCTGTTCTTTACTGCTTCTAAATCTGCAATTTGTTTTTCCATTTCTTTAAATTGTCTTACAGGATAAAAAGTGATATCTTCTGTATTTTTGATTTTAATATTTAAAGACGCGGACTTTTTGAGAAAAGAATCTTTGCAAGCAAAAAAAATAATTTGAACTATTTTTTTGTCATTCCAAATATCAA
Organism: Microcoleus sp. B4-C1; assembly: GCF_036705285.1. Lineage (NCBI taxonomy): Bacteria > Bacillati > Cyanobacteriota > Cyanophyceae > Oscillatoriales > Microcoleaceae > Microcoleus > Microcoleus sp. B4-C1. The sequence continues at coordinate 13,507 of NZ_JAUBUC010000089.1, forward strand.
TAATTGCTAAGGTTTTTTTATGTTCTCCATCAGCTACTTTAAATCCTTGAATCAAGTTTTGTAAAAATGGTTTTTTATCGTTATCTACAGAACAGTGCAGCAACGCAAAAATTAACTGCAACAGCGTACTTTTCCCGCCACCATTTTGACTACCCAGCGGAAAAATCTTAGGAACAAAATCCTTTTCAAAAGTGATGTCAATGTCCTTTAAACCGCGAAAATCAGGAACTTGAACTCGTAGCAAGTGCATAAAAAACTCCTGGTGTTGGGTTGCATTTTTTATTGAAACCCTGAGCCACAATCATTTTAGATTATAACTCACATCTTGCACCATTTTCATGAACAGGCAAGATGCCTGTTCCACAACATATCAATTTCTTGTGGGGTGGGCATCTTGCCCGCCCACTTGAACAGGCAAGATGCCTGTTCCACAACATATCAATTTCTTGTGGGGTGGGCATCTTGCCCGCCCCAAAAAGACTGAGCTCTCGCCCTTTTAAACCTTAAACTTCTCCACAATCCGTCTCATCGCTTCTTCCACATTCTCCCGACTATTAAACGCCGAAATGCGGAAATAACCCTCACCCGCCGCACCAAAACCCGAACCGGGTGTTCCCACCACATTGCAAGTTTCCAGCAACTTCTGAAAGAAATCCCAACTCGACAAACCGTGAGGCGTTTTCACCCACACATAAGGTGCATTTTCGCCACCAAAAACCTCGATTCCCGCCGCTGTCAATTTCTCGCGAATAATCGCAGCATTTTCCATGTAAAAATTGACTAATGCCTGAATTTGTGCTTTGCCTGCCTCCGAATAAACCGCTTCAGCACCGCGCTGCACGATGTAAGAAACTCCGTTAAATTTAGTAGATTGGCGGCGGTTCCACAATTTCCAAATTTCGACATCGGAACCATCTGCTGCTTTTCCAGTCAAAGTCTTCGGCACAACTGTCAACGCGCAGCGAGTACCCGTGAAACCAGCATTTTTGGAAAAAGAACGAAATTCGATCGCACAATCCCGCGCCCCTTCAATTTCGTAGATAGAATGGGGTAAACTCGGATCGGTAATATACGCTTCGTAAGCCGCATCGAAGAAAATAATCGAACCGTTAGCCTTAGCATAATTTACCCAAGCTTGCAAGTGTTCCTTGGTTGCAGTTGCCCCGGTCGGGTTATTCGGGAAACACAAGTAAATTAAATCGACTTTTTTGTCGGTGGGAATTTCCGCAGTAAAATTGTTTTCTGCTGTAATTGGCAGGTAAACTAAGCCGCCGTATTCGCCATTTTCGTTCGCATCTCCCGTGTGCCCAGCCATCACGTTAGTGTCTACATACACCGGATACACTGGATCGGTAACTGCGATCGTGTTATTGTTGCCAAAGATATCGAGAATATTGCCGCAATCGCACTTAGAACCATCAGAAATAAAGATTTCCGAAGCATCAACATCGCATCCCCGCGACTTAAAATCGTGCTCGGCAATTTTCTCCCGCAGCCACTCATAACCTTGTTCCGGGCCGTATCCTTTAAAGGTATCCCGCGAGCCCATATCTTCCACCGCCTTCACCATCGCCTCCCGACAAGCAGCCGGTAGCGGTTCCGTTACGTCGCCAATCCCCAGCCGGATGATGGGCGCTTGGGGATTCGCCTCTGCATAGGCTTTCACCCTGCGCCCAATTTCGGGAAACAGGTAGCCAGCTTTGAGTTTGAGGTAGTTGTCGTTGATAGTTGCCATAGTTCGATCGCTACAAATGTCGTAGAATAGCTTATACCATTTTAGATTTTAGATTTTAGATTTTAGATTTGAAGAATTGAAGAATTGAAGAATTGAAAAACTGGGAATGACTGATGACTATGGGGGTTGGCAGCTTGCAGGCAGTTGCATTCTGTTTTGAAATTGGTATTACTACTAATCGTCTTTCTCAAGCAAAAGGAAGTTCGGCAACAAATTTTATCAGGGATTTAACGGATTTAACGGATGGATATTGAGGAGCGAGGGAAGATTTTCCCCGTTCGGACACTCGAACACTCGGCAAATCCGCCATCACAGGCAATCTGCAGAGTCGCTCACAGCTATTGACAAAAAAATCAAACTATCTTGTATAATCAAAATAGTGTGCAGCGCAGAAACAATTATGGACGAGATCGAGTACGCCAAACTCTATCAGGAACTGGCGGCAATTCTGGATGAGTTTAATTTGGGTTGGGTAGTGCAACAAGTAGCGGATACTGTAGAGATAGGCAAAGTAATTGAAGAGCGATCGCTCAAAAGAAAAACACCTCTGCTCAAGATAGAAGATTATACCGCAAAAGAACAACTTTTGCTGTTAATTAATGCTGTCGAACAAGCGACGGTCAACACTTCCGAAATGGAAGACGAAATTGCTTATTTCTTGAAAGTAGAATCAGAAACCTCACCCCTCGGCACAAAAATTACCTTTGCCAATTCAGGTGCAGAAACTGCCAAAACAATTGAGTTTACCTCCAGCGTCACAGCCCCCCGTCACAAACAGGCGATCGCCCTCAAGCACTTGCTGGAAAAACTGCCCTCCGGGCCCAGCAACTACGCCATCAATTCCGAAATTAAAAGCAAATTAAAAAGCTCGATCGATCCCGATTTTAACACCGCGGCAGAACAATCCAGAATTTTTGACACTTACCTCTTCACTATTCTGCTAAAAGCAGTTGCTAATGAAGGCGGTACTATTTATTACAACAATGTTTTAGACGACGAAACACCGAAATATTTAACATTTAGAAAAACAGCGGGAAAAATCCACGGAACTGCACATCCATACACTCATGCTGTTGTGGAATTTCCCGACAAACCAGCCCTGGAAGTTCACCTAGGAGTAAAAGTCCAAGGTAGAGCCGGAGTTCTGCACAACTGTAATGTTTTAATTTTGTACCAAAAAGAAGCAAATATCTGTCGCTTGCTCAACCGCGAACCCCGACACTCGCAGGTAATTTTAGCAGTAAAATCGGAACACAGCACCTCAGAACTTAAACTAGAAATGGCTGGTGCTTTTATCGGCTTAGCATCAGACATTCGCTACGAAGGTGGCAGCTATTTCATTTCTAACAGTTACTCACAACCCGTAGCCAAACTGCTAACTACTGCTCGCAAAAAATGGGAACACAACATTTTTCCGAGAGCCACAAACGATGTCCACCGACTGATGTACTCATTTCAAACTATCTTTAAAGACTTTAAGGCAAGAAATTGATTCAGTTAATCAGGACTAAGGCCAACTGTCACAAAAGTCTTGCTACATTTTTTGTGTTAGGTTTCGTTTCACGAGCCTAACCTACTGTCTGATTCAAGTAAGGAATGTTTTTCTGGTTGTTTCCGGAGGGGTAAATTCGAGTTTCCTAAATTTGCCCGGTTAAATGTATCTGCTAATGTATCTGCTACATGAGCCAAGAAAATAATCTATCATGTTGCGAGCACCCGAACCTTACGAATAATGTTTAAGAAAGATAAATCTTCCCTGTTGTTTACGATCGGAGCCGCCACACTTCTGATCGGTTTAGGCTTTGTCACGTACTACCTCGTCATTTCCCGTGGGCCCGCCAAAGATTTGCCGCCGGGGGCAACGGTTGTCCCGCAAGATACGATGATGGCCCTATCCATCAGCACCGATGAATCGCAGTGGAATAGACTGCGAGAATTTGGCACGCCGGAGTCAAAAGCTTCGTTTGAGAGGTTTTTAACTCAAATGCGCGATCGCCTGCTCACAAGCAACGGCTACGCCTACGGGCAAGACATTCAACCCTGGGTGGGTAACACAGCAATGGTAGCCTTTCTCCGCAACAAAATAGCTATACCAGCCCCCTCGCCCGCACCCAACACGCCCCCATCTCCGCCAATTCAACAGTCAGTGGCAATTATCCTGCCAATTGCCAACCCAGTCAAAGCCAAAGAATTATTAGCAAAACCCAGACCCCTTAGCCAAGGAAAAATTGTTGAGCGTAATTATAAAGGGGTGCAAGTCACAGAAACTCAAGGCGTACCCGATCGCAATTTCTCCGTCGCGGTACTCGGCACAAGGTATCTAGCAGTCACCACAGATCCTAGCGCTACAGACAGAATAATCGACACCTACAAAGGCGAACCTTCCCTAGCAAAAACCCCTGGCTATGCAGACGCCATAGACAAAATAAAAAGTCCGGGAGCCTTCGGTCAAATCTACGTCAATATGCCCGTTGCCGCCGCCTATGCCGCCGCCAACTCAGCCCGCGAAATTTCGCCAGAAAGCCTCGAAAAACTGCAACAAAATCAGGGATTTGCCACCACAGCGACGCTGGAAGAAGAAGGAATTGCCTTCAAATCAGTCTCTTGGCTAAAACCCGATTCTACCAGAAGGATAGCAGTAGAAAACAATGCTCTAAAAATGGTTAACCGCCTGCCCAACAATACAATAATGATGGTATCCGGCGGCAACTTGCAGCGTTTGTGGCAAGACTACGTATTGGGAGCCGAGGCCAACCCGATTTCCCCGATTAATCCCCAAGTTTTACGCACAGGTTTAAAATCCACTACGGGCCTGGATTTAGATAAAGACTTAATGAACTGGATGGCGGGAGAATTTTCTCTATCATTAATACCGGCGCCCGCCCAGAATCCCAGAGACAAATTTGCTGCCGGATTTGTATTTATGGTGGAAACAAACAACCAGGGCGCCGCCAACAAATCCCTGAAACAGCTTGATGAAACGATGAAAACTAAAGGATTTAGAGTGGAGGAAATTCAAGTCGGCGGCAAACCGGCGATTAAATGGACATCGCCGTTTGGAGGGATTACGGTAACTCGCGGCTGGATGAACAATGTAGCGTTTATGACAGTAGGAGCTCCCGTGGTGGATGCGATCGTTCCGGCACCAAAAAGTCCGCTTTTAAGCAGCGAACTGTTCCAGAAAACAGTACGATCGCAACTTACACCCCACAACGGCAATTTCTTCATCGACACCGAGACGGCGTTTAACCCGAAAAACCTAGCTTTGCCGGAGTTTCCTCCCAGCCAAAAAATGTGGATAGACGCCACGCGGTCGATCGGCGTTACAGCGGCCGTCATTGGCGATCGTACCACCCGTTATGACGCTTTTGTCGGTCTCAAAAAATCCACCCAATCCACTCCTTCACCGCGCCCTGCTTCACCGCGCCCTGCTTCTCCCAGTCCCTCGCCCACTGTCCAAACTTCACCCAATTAACTCTTAAATCCTGCCACAAATCCGGCTGCACACCCCCTTAACCACCAACAGGGCGATCGATTAAAATCCCAAACCCGCCGATCGAAATCGGCAATAATCGAGTTGACTATAAGAGGGAAATAGAGCCGGATTTAAGGAGTTTTACTTCACAAAACCTCACACAAAAAAGCCCAAAAACCCGGTTTTTTATTTAAATAAACCGGGTTTCTGAACACCCTAACAATTTGACTTACTAAAGAAGAATTCAGCAGCCAGAATCCAGAAGGGATTCTGTGCGACAGGATGGAGAATCGAGGTTTAAAGCCCCGATTTTAATCGTGGATCACAAAAATTCTTTCCGTGACCCTTAACTCTCACTTCAGGCAGGGGGTATTCAGAATTCTGAATTCTGGATTCTGACTCCTTCTCATTTCTGCTTTTCATAATTTTACTTTTCGGCAAATGTAGAGTATTTTTTGTTTTGTATAAAATATTTGGGGATGTTTCCGGGTCAGTCTTGGGGGAGCATCTCATATTTGTAAAAACACTTCTTCTGGCTCCTTCCTTCTGACTCTTTCCTCCTGCCCCGCAGCAAGAGAGCCTTCTGCCTCACAACTCCAATTTTGGGCTTGCCTGCTTTCATTGAGATGCTCCCAGTCTTGGACGCAAAAACCTAGTTTTTGAACCCCTCTACTTCCTTCATACTATCAATAATAGTTAAAAGCCCCGGTTCCTCCCGGTGGGAGTGCCTCTAGAAAAGTATTTTTTGTGTTTTTTTATTAATATGTCATGCGGAAGATACAGAGCCTAGCCATTTCGAGTTATATTTAGATTGTGGAGAAGATACGCTGAGAAAATTGCAAAACCAGAGGCCAATTCTACCCATTGACTCCTAAATGCAATTGCAGTCAGAAACCAGGTTGCTTCATAAATATAGCGTCTTCAACAGTTCTGAAAAACCTATGCAGATATTGGCATTCCTAGTCAGCACCTGTACAACATCGGAACCGGCAGTCAAGCATCTTAACTGACTACGTTCATCTGGTCACGACACCGTGATGTAAACGCCAGCAATATGCACTGTCGAAGGCGATTAAGGAACGAGTGAACAGGTTGATAGCCAAGCGTATCGCTTTCCTAAGCAGGGAACGTGAACCTTTACCAGGCAAACCTTACTTAGCAATAAGACTTACAGAATAGCTCACAAATACCCCCTCTGAAAATGAGGGGTAGATTTCCAATCTTCTACGCACATTGACCAGAAACAGCACGGATGTGCAGATATTTATTGACACAGCCGTAAACCCAAGTTTTTTCTACAAAGCCGGTTTCTTTACCTAATTTCTGTGATTTATATATTTTACCCATTAAAAACCTATGAAAACCGTCAAAAATATTCAAAAAACGTCGAAATCCCTATCTAAAGCAAGAATAAGCAAACTGGCACTTGCTCTGCAAATAGTCTTAATAAATCTTTACTTTGTGCAAGCAAAAGCTGAAGGTCAAACAATTGTGCCAGCGGCGGACGCAACGGGTACTACCGTCACTCCCGCAGCGCAAAACGGAACTCCTGGGCAGCCAACTCGCTTCGATATTGAAGGCGGACAATTATCGAGCGATCGACAAAATCTTTTCCACAGCTTTACAGAATTCGGCTTGTCGGAAAATCAGATTGCCAACTTTATATCAAACCCGAACATTCGCAACATTTTAGCGGGAATAGGCGGTGGCAACCCCTCGATTATTAACGGCTTAATTCAAGTAACCGGCGGCAATTCTAACTTGTTTCTAATGAATCCATCCGGCATCATATTTGGCAACAGTGCCAGCTTAAACGTGCCGGCTTCTTTCACAGCAACCACCGCCACCGCTATTGGATTTGGTTCAAACTCGTTTAACGCTGTCGGTAGTAGCACTTACACATCTCTGACAGGCGTGCCCAATTCCTTTGCTTTTGGGGCCGATCGAGCTGGGGCAATTATCAGCACGGCAGACTTAGCAGTCAAGTCAGGGCAGAATTTAACCTTGCTCGGCGGCACCGTTGTCAGCACAGGCAGCCTTTCTGCCCCAGACGGTCAAATTACCGTAGCATCAGTCTCCGGGACAAATTTAGTGCGTGTCAGCCAGCGAGGCAATTTGCTGAGTTTGGAAATCGAGCCGCCCTCAGCGACGAGCCCAGGAACAGCGCCAACAGCTTCGACATTCTCGATCGCATCCTTGCCCGAACTGCTCACAGGCATCGGTGAAACGAACGCTACAGGCCTCAGCGTCAATGCCAACGGTGAAGTGGTACTCACGGCCTCTAACCGAGCAGTAGCTGCGGGGGACGTGGCACTAAAAGATGCAAACGCTCGGGCGATCGACATTCAAGCAGCCAACAGCATTGCAGTCAGCGGAAACCTGACAAGTTCCCAAGGCGGCCCAATCGCCCTAGAAGCTAGTGGCGACATTCGCACTGCGGATCTCGACTCCGACTCCGACACCACCGCAGGCGGCAACATCACCGTCACCAGCCGTACAGGAAAAGTAGAAACAGGCAATATCAACGCAGGATCGATCGACAAAAACAGCAACGCCGGAGACGTTAGTATTGCAGCACCCTCAAGCAGCATTCAAACAGGTTTCATAGACGCCAACTCCGAAGAAAAACAAGGTGGCGAAGTCACCCTCAACGCGCGCAACGATATCGAAGTAACCCATATCAACACCGAAGGTAGAACAGGCGGAGGAGAGATTGATATTACAGCCGGCGGCAATTTCCGAGCGACAGGCACTTTCACAAACGATAACAACTGCTTGTCGCAAGCTTGCAGCATTTCCGCATCCACGACTGGTAGCGCCAATGGTGGAGATATCACCATTCGCCACGGTGGCGAAGCCTCGAACACTCTTTTCACCATCGGGCCAGACTATAACAGAGTCAACGGTACTGCTGGCAGCATTGCCACCGGCGGTCCAAAGAAGGAAAATGTGATTACAAAGGGAGGTTATTTCAGCCCCAACCCTCAGATAGTACAGCCGACACAAATTAACATTACGGCTTCTTCAGTATCGCCAGCACCAACACCAGCACCCGCAGCGACACCAACACCCGCAGCGACACCCGCACCAACACCCGCACCAACACCAACACCCGCACCAACCCCCGCACCCGCAGCGACACCAACACCCGCACCCGCAGCGACACCAACACCCGCACCAACACCCGCACAAACACCCGCACCCGCACCAACCCCAGCACCCGCACCCGCACCAACCCCAGCACCCGCACCCGCACCAGCACCAGCACCAGCACCCGCACCAGCACCAGCACCCGCACCCGCACCAACCCCAGCACCCGCACCCGCACCAACCCCAGCACCCGCACCCGCACCAGCACCAGCACCCGCACCCGCACCAGCACCAGCACCAGCCCCAGCACCCGCCCCAGCACCAGCACCAGCACCAGCACCCGCACCCGCGCCCTTACCCGCGCCGACTCCCCCGCGAGCATCCCTACCAGCGCCAGCACCCGCGCCAGCACCCGCACCCGCGCCAGCACCCGCGCCCGCGCCAGCACCCGCGCCAGCACCCGCGCCCGCGCCAGCACCCGCCCCAGCACCCGCGCCCGCACCAGCACCCGCGCCCGCACCAGCACCCGCGCCAGCACCCGCGCCAGCACCCGCGCCCGCGCCAGCACCCGCGCCAGCACCCGCACCCGCGCCCGCACCCGCACCCGCACCCGCACCCGCACCAGCACCCGCACCCGCGCCCGCACCCGCGCCCGCACAAACATTAACGCCGACGCCAGCGCCAGTCCCAAATCTGCCACCAGCACCGACAATTACTCAAAATCCAGCGCCAGTCCCAAATCTGCCACCAGCACCGACAATTACTCAAAATCCAGCACCAGTCCCAAATCTGCCACCAGCACCGACAATTACTCAAAATCCAGCACCAGTCCCAAATTTGCCACCAGCACCGACAATTACTCAAAATCCAGCACCAGTCCCAAATTTGCCACCAGCACCGACAATTACTCAAAATCCAGCACCAGTCCCAAATCTGCCACCAGCACCGACAATTACTCAAAATCCAGCACCAGTCTCAAATCTGCCACCAGCACCGATAATTACTCAAAATCCAGCACCAGTCCCAAATCTGCCACCAGCACCGACAATTACTCAAAATCCAGCACCGGTCTCAAATGTGCCACCAACACCAACAATTACTCAAAATCTAGTGGTTGCGCCTGCTGCTGCGCCGATAAATCTCGCGCCGACACCGGAGCTCGCAGCCAACCAGCCACCCAGCACAAATCGTTTATTTTCGCCTAGCTTGCAAGAGCAAAACCAGATATCTAATTCCTTGCAACAGCGCATTTCACCTCCCGCGTTTGGGAATCTTGAAGCTTCCAAGTTGCCCACTAACGTCGGCGCAGTTATTTTTCCCGTCGAGGAGAGATTTACCAGTGAGTTTGTCGATTACCTAAATTTGCCATCAACAAATACGATCGCCACCCTAGAAGATGCCCAAAATACCCTTCGCGGCGTCCAACAAGCCACAGGCATCAAACCAGCTCTCATTTATATCAGCTTTGTACCCAGGGGTTCTACAGTCGATCGGCCTTACAGCAGTTCCCCCATCTTGCGCGTAGAACAGCAAATTCAAGCCTCTGACGAACTGGAAATGATGGTGATCACCCCGGAAGGTGTGCCCGTTCGCCAGCGCGTCCCTGGAACCTCTCGCACCGAGGTAATGGAAGCTGTTCGGAAATTTCGCGATGAACTGACTAATCCGGTAAAGCGCAACACTAAAAGTTATTTGCCGTTGGCTCAGCAACTCTACCTGTGGATGGTAGCGCCGCTCGAAGCAGAGTTGCAAGCCAAAGGCATTGAGAATTTATCTTTTATCTCAGATATGGGGTTGCGATCGATACCGATGAGCGCCCTGCACGACGGCAAAGGCTTTCTGGTAGAGCGTTACAGTGTTGGCTCGATGCCGAGTCTGAGTTTGACGGATACCAGCCTCGCCAATTTCAAAAATACCCAAGTTCTGGCAATGGGGGCGTCGCAATTTCCAGAGATGAGTCCTTTACCTGCGGTGGAAATAGAAGTATCGACAATCACGCCGCAGCAGTGGCCGGGTAAGTCTTTCTTGAACGAAGCTTTCACCCTGGCAAATTTGAAATCGCAGCGCCAGCAGTATCCTTTTGGGATGATTCACTTGGCTACTCACGCCGAATTTCGATCGGGAGCCCCTAGCCAATCCTTTATTCAGTTGTGGGATACTAAATTGCGTTTGGATCAGTTGCGGCAAATGAATTGGCACAGCCCGCAAGTTGAAATGTTAGTTTTGAGTGCTTGCAAGACTGCTGTGGGCGATCGAGAGGCCGAGTTGGGCTTTGGCGGGTTAGCCGTGCAAGCCGGGGTTAAATCGGCTATGGCGACTCTTTGGTATGTCAGCGACGAGGGCAGTTTAGGATTGATGACGGAGTTTTATGGGCAGTTAAAAACTGCTCCGATTAAAGCAGAAGCACTGCGGCTAGCGCAATTAGCGATGTTGCGGGGAGAAGTGCGAATTGAAGGGGGGATGCTGCACACTTCTGTTGGCAATCTGCCGTTACCCTCGGAATTGGTAAACACGACGAGTCAGAATTTTTCTCATCCTTATTATTGGTCTGCTTTTAGAATGATTGGTAATCCTTGGTAATGAGGTTTGTTTTAGTCGATCGATTGTTGGCTAATTGTGCAGGAGTTCGATCTGTGGCGTTGGGGAATATGGGTATAATCGATCGCAATTTAGAGCGCTCCTTCGGCGTTTTTGCGATCGTTTCAAACCTGACTTCAGCAACGCCCGCCGATCATCTAATTAAAGATATGCCACAATCTGAAGAGCCTGTTTGTAACTTTATTTAAATAAAGTGCGATCGCCTCGGGACAGGTTATAGTATTATACCGAGAGTCATAATTAAACAGTGCTGCTGTCAGCCCTCTATGAGTGGCGACTCAAATATGTTAACTAGAATACATATTCACTATCAACACCGGTATTGAACACATGAGTAAACAATTATACAAAGTTTTTGACGAAGTAGAATTCAAAGCTCAACTGCTTGCTAAATACTGGAATAATTTTTCTACAGAAATTTCTGAACATTTACCCGATACATATCAGCCTGAGATACAAAAGCTCTCCAGTAAATTAGACGAGGCTTTAAGCACTCTGGTTGAGGCACTCCGTAATCCAACTCTGACTCTTGCGACGACAGGAACCACCAGTAGTGGGAAAAGCACTTTGGTAAATTTGTTATGTGGAGCCGAAATTGTCCCCGTAGCCGTAAGTGAAATGAGTGCAGGGGCAGTCACTATCGAATATAGCAAGGAAAAGTCTCTAATAATCCATGAAACACCAGGAGCATTGTGGGAATGTGGAGAGTGGAGAGGTATCAGAGAGGAAAAAATTTATCAGCGCTTATACCAAGTAATGATAAGTTATATCGAAAACCGAGAAAAACAACCGAATTTAGCTTGCCCACAATCTACAATATTTTACCCTTTCAGGCTTGTCAAAGAGTCTAAACTGGAACTACCACAAGGAACAAGGGTAAAAATTCTTGATTTACCTGGTTTGGCCTATGTGGGCGATCAAGGTAACGCAGATATTATTAAACAGTGCCGAGAGGCATTGTGCATAGTCACATACAATAGCAGGGTAAACGCATCTTAACTGGAACCCAAAATATGCTACAGTTAAATCCGACTAAATTTCAATGTAGTTTGTTGTA
>NZ_JAUBUC010000199.1:0-2226 GCF_036705285.1 Microcoleus sp. B4-C1
CAAAAAGGACGGGCGGGACGCCCATCCCACAATAACAATTAAAATTGTAAGTTATTTAATTCGCGCTCCTAAGTGAATTTACGTGAGGAAACGTAAGATACAGATGGTTGAAAAGCTGGCTCTATAAGCATTATTCCTTTTTCCTTCTACTTAATTTATTGATTAATTGATATCCTGATTAAAGCAAATTAGTGGGATGAGGATTTTTTAACCGCAGATGTCAGCAGATGAACACAGATGCACGCTGATGGGATTTCTGAAGAGTTTCAGCTCTGACTTAATTAGTCATTCATGCGCCGGATAAACTCTAAGGGCAAACCGTCTGTATCGGCAATAAAAGCTACTTCGTAAACATTTTGCCCGATCGCCTGTTGAGTCGGTTCTAACAAAACTTTCAAAGCTTGAAACTGGTTTGGTTGGTATGAAGCAGCTTCCTCAAACCGTTCTTTCAGAGACTGCAACCAACTAGGTAAGTCAGTTGTCGCCTCAGTTAAATCGAAAGATAAATGATAATATCCAACATAATGCTCGTCTCCGAAAGCATCCGGTGCCGGTTTTGGTTCCGGGATTTGAATTAGTTCGATGCGTCCGTTGAGACCTTCCATCCAACAGGCTAGGGTGTAACCTGTGGTAAAGCGATCGCTCACAGTAAATCCCAACTGTTCGTAAAAGGCGATCGCCCGGTGAATGTTAGCAGTGCGAATCGAGGCGTGGTGCATTCGATTTTAGATTTTAGATTTTAGATTTTAGATTGGGGAATTGGCCAAACAGGGCATTGGGCATTGGTTGCTATCGCCAAAACATTCTAAAAAACCTTGGGCAAATGACAACCAACAAATAACTAATGACTAATAACGAATAGACCTCTCCCATAATTATTGTGGAACAGGCATCTTGCCTGTTCAAAACTGTCTTTTTGCGAGATGTCTAATAACTATTCAAACAACCGAAAATAGGGATATCTAACCGGAACTCCCGGCTCTTTTTCCAAATCAAAATTAATCACTTCCCAGCAAGGGTCCTCTTGAGGATCGGGGCTAAAATCCACAGGCAAACCGTACAGCCTCGGCCGGGGCGATTCCGACTGGCCGCGCCAAGGCGTGCTGCGTTCCAAATAAGCGCTGATTAAGTCGCGATAGCGTTGGGCAACGATCACGCGAGTTGCTCGGTAGCCTTGAGTATAGAGTCGATCGAGCGCTTCGTGAATTTCAAACCGAATCCCGTCCGGGTGCGTGTGCTGGCGATACCATTCATTCTCCCAGCGACGCCAGTGCCGCCCAGACTGAAGGTGAACCAGTTCCCCCGTTTTTGGATCTGCCTCAAATGCCCCGTGACGCGGACACAAATAGGTATCCGTTAGCGTTAAAGCCGGAATTGTTTGGCGACAGTGGGGACACTGAATTTCCGGGCCAAACATCGGGTATTGCAAGGCAACTTCAATCATTTATTTGCGTCCCAGCATATTTTCTCTGCAAAAGTGCCAAATACTTTTATTATATCCCGTATCCACAACCAGCTAATCTGCTAGAAGTATAACGATCGACCAACAAATGAGCAATCTCAACGAACCTCTGTCTGCACTTCCTTCCTCTTGGCCCAGGCCCGATCTGTCCCAAGCGGCTTTTGTCGCTGAAGGCGCTGTTGTCATCGGCAGGGTAGAGGTGGCTGCGGGCGCTAGTATCTGGTACGGGGCGGTGGTGCGGGCGGATATAGAGCGAATTGCGATCGGCTCAAGTACCAATATCCAAGATGGAGCAATTCTGCACGGCGATCCGGGGCAACCGACTGTTTTGGAAGATTTCGTGACAGTCGGACACCGAGCCGTGATTCACTCAGCTTACATTGAACGGGGCTGTCTGATCGGGATTGGGGCGATCGTCCTCGATGGAGTGAGAGTGGGAACAGGCTCGATCGTCGGTGCAGGGGCGGTTGTCACCAAGGACGTTCCCCCTCACACGCTAGTTGCGGGAGTGCCTGCCAAACCCCTGCGGGAGGTCTCTGAGGAAGAAGCTGCGGAGTTGGTGGAACACGCTAAGCGTTACGAAAAGTTGGCTTTGGTACACGCGGGGAAAGGTTCTGATTTGGGATTTGATTAGTTGAGGGAATTTTGAGAATATTTCTTGTCCCACCCCCTACTCCCCTTAATAAGGCAGGGTGGATTAATTGTCGGGAGGGGAATGTATGATAGAAGAGGTAATCAAGTCTGCCCCGTCCGGGTAGACTTGA